>NZ_CP071604.1:3927500-4075000 GCF_017357225.1 Rhizobium binae
TCGACCTCGTAATGGCCTTGGATCGCGGCGTGCACGCGGCGAATCGAGAGCTCGAGCGCGGTGGGCTCCTTTGCATGCGGGAAGAACAGGATGAACTGATCGCCCATCAACCGGCCGAGGATGGCATTGCCGCAAGCCTGCTTGATGCGGGCGGCGATGGCGCAGAGAAGATGGTCGCCGGTAACGTGACCACGCATGTCGTTGACGTGTTTGAACTCGTCGATATCGAGAACCATGAAGCCGAGCGGTCCGGACTTGCGTGGGTGCCTGGAGAGATACTCCTGCACCAGCTGACCAAAATATTCACGGTTCGGCAGGCCGGTCAGCGCATCGAAGCGGACCATGTGCATGATCTTCTGTTCCGCCTTCACCCGGCTCGACACGTCTTCGAAGATCAGAACGGCGCCGCCGTCGGCCCTCCGGCTGGCAGAGAATTCAAGCGACAGGTCCTCAGGGAAATGAATGAGTGTGCGCGACAGGTTGCCGTCGGCGACCTGGGTGAGCTGGCGCAGGATGAGCTCCGGCTGCGAGGCATCCATGAAGCTGTAGCGGGCGCCGTAACGCAGCACGGCGCCGAGATCGCGGTCCTTCAGCCGCTCAGGCGCACCGATCTTCAGAAGCTCGCACGCCTTGCGGTTGATGACCTGCACGCGGTTTTCGGCATCGACCATGACGAGACCATGCGGCATGTTGTTGAGCGCGGTATCGAAACGGTCGGCAATGATCGTGATTTCCCGGCGCGCGATGACATTCTCGTAAAGAAAGTCGCGCACGCCGTTTGCCATCGCCCGCGTCGTCAGCCAGAAAGGGATGAGGAAGATCGACAGCACGCCCCGGTAGAAATCCATCGCCAGCAGGCTGCAGACGATCATCGGCAGACAGCAGAAGAACGTCTGGAGGTCGACTGCGAAGCGCGAGCCGTAGTTGCGACCGACGACGGAAACCATCGTCGCCATGGTGACCGAAATGCAGGCAAGCTCGGCAAAGGAATCATGGACAACGAAGATGGCGTAGCCGCTGGCAAAGCCAAGCAGGGCGGTGGTGCAGGCCCCGCTGGCAACGAGAACCCGCTCCCAACGTTCGATATCCGCGTGCGACAATCTCTCCTTGTCGACACGATCGAACCGCCGGAAGATGGCCATGCGGGCGCTGAAAACCAGAAGAAAGGCAACCGACAGCGGAATATAGACCGAAGATTGCGTTTTAGCGGCCACGGCAAGGCATGTCGCAACATGCACAATCACGCCAACGAGAAGCGTCATGCGATTCCCGGAAAGGGAGCTCACAAACGATAGATACACGTCTAAAGGGACCCTGTTCGGGCTATCTGGCTTCATCCACACTTTCCCTGTGCGCGGGAATTCTAATGGCAACCCTTTAAAAATTGATTTCAATCGAATCAAACATTTGGTCAAATTTTCTAAAACCCCAGGGCGAGCCGCACAGCCTGAGCGTGATAATGCAGCCTTGTCGCGAGATCGTTGAAATAATCATCCACGCCTGGGTTGTTAAAATATTTGCCGGCCATGCGGACCGGCCATATTAATTTCGCCTCAGCCGCCGAAAATCGGAATCGTTTTCGGAAAAATCCGAAGGGCAAGAAAGGACGAGACGGCGCTGTACGACTATACGCCTATGCGCGGCATTTATCCTTCCAATTTCAAGGGCTGTGGTCTAAACCGATTCCAAAGAGGGAAAGCTGCCGAATAACGGCAGGACAAGAATAAGGGAAACGAATGTCGGGACTTCTGGCGGCAAGCCGACTGATCGATTCGCTCAGTCGGATGATGGGCAAACTTTCCGAATATATGGTACTGTTCTGTTGTCTGATCAGCGCCGGAAATGCCATCGTTCGCTATGCCTTCAACTATAGTTCGAACGGCTGGCTGGAGATTCAGTGGTATCTCTTCGCCTTTGTCGTCATGCTCGGCGCCTCGCATGCACTGCGTAACAATGAGCATGTCCGCGTCGACCTGATCTACGGCGCCGTGTCCGACAAGGCGAAGATCTGGATCGATATCGTCGGCCTCATCCTGTTCCTCATCCCCGTCTGCATCTTCCTCACCTGGCTCTGCTGGCCCTTCTTTGCACTGTCTTACAGACAGGGGGAAATATCGGGCAATGCCGGCGGACTGATCCGCTGGCCCGTCAAGCTGATCCTGGTCGCCGGTTTCGGACTTTTGTCTCTTCAAGGCCTTTCCGAACTGATCAAGCGGATCGCCGCCCTCACCGGCCATATCAGCATCGACACGAAATACGAAAAGCCGCTGCAATAGCGCCCCCGGGGAGGAACGGATTTGTTTGATTTCGGCATCATTCCGCCGGCCATGTTCCTTGGCATGGTCATCTTCATGCTCTACGGCTTTCCGGTGGCCTTTTCGCTCGCCGCCGTCGGCTTGTTCTTCGGCATCATCGGTATCGCCACCGGCCATTTCAGCGAAGCCTTTCTGCAGGCGCTGCCGCTGCGCTTTTTCGGCATCGTCTCCAACGACCTCCTGCTCGCCATTCCCTTCTTCACCTTCATGGGTGCGGTGCTGGAACGCTGCGGCCTTGCCGAGGATCTGCTCGAAGGCACCGGCAAGCTCTTTGGTGGCATTCCCGGCGGCCTCGCCTATGCCGTCATCCTGGTCGGCGCCGTGCTCGGCGCCATCACCGGCACGGTGGCCGCCTCCGTCATCACCATGGGCGTGATCTCGCTTCCGATCATGCTGCGCTACGGTTACAGCCCGCGCCTTGCCACCGGCGTTATCGCCGCCTCCGGCACCATCACCCAGGTGATTCCGCCCTCGCTCGTGCTCGTCGTCCTCGCCGACCAGCTCGGCAGGTCGGTCGGCGATATGTATCTCGGCGCAATCGGTCCCTCGATCCTGCAGGTGGGGATCTTCGTGCTCTTCATCCTTGTCATGTCGATCATCCAGCCGAAATCGATGCCGCCGCTGCCGAAAGAGGTCCGCGGCGATCTCAACTGGGCGCTGCTCGCCAAAGTGCTGATGGGCATGGTGCCATCGATCGTGCTGATCTTCCTCGTTCTCGGCACGATCTTCATGGGGCTTGCGACGCCGACGGAAGCCGGCGCGCTCGGCGTCGTCGGCGCCATGCTGCTCGCCGCCATGAATCGCCGCCTCACTTGGCCGTTGATCCGTGAGGCGATGACGTCGACCACCCACATCACCTCGATGGTGGTGATGATCCTGATCGGTTCCACCTGTTTCAGCCTGGTCTTCCAGGGCATGGACGGTTCGCGCTGGATCGAGCACATGTTGTTGGGCATCCCAGGCGGCCCGGTCGGCTTCCTGATCTTCGCCAACATCTTCATCTTCGTGCTCGCCTTCTTCCTCGATTTCTTCGAGATCGCCTTTATCGTCATTCCGATGCTCGCCCCCGTCGCTTCCAGCCTCGGCATCGACCTGATCTGGTTCGGCGTGCTGATCTGCGTCAACATGCAGACGAGCTTCATGCATCCGCCCTTCGGTTTCGCACTCTTCTATCTGCGCTCGATTGCCAGCAAGGACGTCAAGACATCCGATATCTATATGGGCGCGCTTCCCTGGGTCGGCATGCAGATCATCCTGGTGGCAATCGTAATCTTCTGGCCGCAGTCGGTCACCTACTGGTTGGACCATGGCCCGAAGGTCGATCCGAATTCGATCAAGATCGAGGTGCCGGGCTTCGGCGGCCAGCTCGGTCTGCCGCCAGTGGGCGGTGGCGGCAATGGCGCGCCGCAGATCCCCGGCTTGAACCTGCCGCCGCTCGGCTTGCCGGGAGCCCCGCCGCCACCCGCGAAATAACAGAGCCAAAAGAAAACCCCGGACCAGGCGTCCGGGGTTTTCGATGTGCTGGATGTGCCGTTGGAAGCGCTTAAAGCTTGCCGGCCCGCTGCTGGATCATCATGAACGTATCAAACGTGTATTCCGACAGCTGCATCCACAGATAGGCGTCGCGCTTGAAGGCGGTCTGGTCCTCGTAGATCTTTTTGAAATACTGGTTGTTGGCCGAGATTTCGCCGTAGATGCCCATGGCCGCCTGGAAGCAGGCTTCCATGATTTCCTGGCTGAACGGGCGCAGTGTCGCCCCTTCGGCGACGAGCTGCTTGAGCGCCGTCGGGTTCTTCGTGTCGTATTTCGCCAGCATGTTGGTGTTGGCGAAGGCGCAAGCGTCGGTGAGCGCTGCCTGATAATGCTTCGGCAGGTTGCTCCATTTATCCAGATTGAAGAACGCATGCACCGTCGGGCCGCCTTCCCACCAGCCCGGATAATAGTAATACTTCGCCACCTTGTGGAAGCCGAGCTTCAGATCGTCATAGGGGCCGACGAATTCCGCCGCATCGATCGTGCCCTTTTCGAGCGCCGGGTAGATGTCGCCGCCGGCGATCTGCTGCGGGATGACGCCGACCTTTTCCATGACCCGGCCGGCCAGACCGGCGATGCGCATCTTGACGCCCTTCAGGTCATCGAGCGTATTGATTTCCTTGCGGAACCAGCCGCCCATCTGTGCGCCGGTATTGCCGGCCGGCAGGGCATACATGCCCTGCGTGGCGTAGAACTCGTTCATCAGCGTATTGCCATTGCCTTCGTAGAACCAGGCATTGGTCAGGCGGCTGTTCAATCCAAACGGGATGGCTGTTCCGAAGGCGTAGGCCGGATCCTTACCGACGAAATAATAGGAGGTGGTGTGGGCTGCCTCGACGGTCCCTGCGGCCACCGCATCGACGGCCTGCAGGCCCGGCACGACTTCACCGGCCGCGAAAGGCTGGATGGTGAAATTGCCGTCGGTCGCGGCGGCAACGTGCTTGGCGATGTCTTCGGCACCGCCATAGATCGTATCCAAGCTCTTCGGAAACGACGACGTCATGCGCCACGCGATCTTCGGATTCTCTTGCGCGATCGCAGGTGCTGCCAATGCCGTTGCGGCGACCGCGCCGGCCCCGGCGGTTCCCGCCTTCTTGAAAAACGAACGACGATCCATCAAAAACCTCCCGTATAGATGGCACTGCGCGGCCGATCTTCACCCCTACCCGCAGCGAGGGCAGAGCTAAGCATGGCGAGGGCCGCGATTCAAGCTTTAGTCTATTAGCCTTTGGCATCAAGACGGTAATAAGGCAACACGCAGGCACCCATCAAAATCAGCGGGTTAGCTGCGAGGACAGAAGCAACGACGAGGCGCTGGCGGAAATTGGCCGCCAGCCGCAGCCAAACGTTGACTTCGCCGCCATTCTGGCGGCAGAAACGACAAGCAGAAGATTTCACCGGGGCAAACATGACGAAACCGATCGTTGCCATTCCTGCCGATATCCGCAGCTTCGACGGCGCGAGCTGGCACGCCGTGCAGCATCAATATCTCAGTGCCGCATTGAATGCGGCCGGCGTCATGGCTTTTATCATCCCGGCTTTCGAGGCGGGCTACGACACCGACGCAATCCTCGACCGCGTCGATGGTCTGCTGGTATCGGGCTCGGCCAGCAATGTGCATCCTTCGCTTTACGGCGCTGAGGCGAGTGACAAGGACGGTCCCTTCGATCCCGCCCGTGACGCGACAAGCCTGCCGCTCATCCGCCGCGCCATCGATCGCGCCATCCCGCTGCTCGCCATCTGCCGCGGCATTCAGGAGTTGAATGTCGCTCTCGGCGGCTCGCTGGCAAGCGAGATCCACGAGCAGCCCGGCATCTGGGACCATCGCCGGCCGGAAGGCGTCGACCGTGACGGCATGTACGCCATCCGCCAGACAGTCCACGTCAGGGAAGGTTCCTGCATTGCCGGCATCCTTGGCCCGGGCGATATCCGCGTCAATTCGCTGCATCGCCAGGCGATCGCCAGGACCGCGCCGCGCCTGCAGGTGGAAGCCACTGCCGAGGACGGCACCGTGGAGGCCGTTTCCGTCATCGATGCCAAGGCCTTCGCCGTCGGCGTGCAATGGCATCCGGAATATTGGGCCGAAACCGACAAGACGTCGAACCGGCTGTTTGCCGCCTTCGGCGATGCCGTCCGCGACTACGCTGTCGCCAAACCGCCAGTGACCGCGGCGCCGGCAATCGCCTGAAGAGGCCAAAAGAGCGTCGGATCAAATTGATTCATGCGAGCCGCTTCAGCCCTTTGTTTTGATGCCTGTCGTTGTCCCGGAACGGCTGCACGCTTCCGGGCGACAGGCATAGGAACTCAGTTTCGCTCGGCCTTTTGCGGCGTCTCCGGCACCGGCGTCAGCGCCGCCCCCCTTTCGAACCAGGCGATCAGATTGTCGGCGACGAGATGGGCCATGGCGTTGCGTGTGGGCTCGGAGGCTGAGGCGACGTGCGGCAGCAGCACGGCATTCGCCGCTTCCATGAGCGTCGCCGGCACGGTCGGCTCGTCATAGAAGACGTCCAGACCAGCCCCACCGAGCGCACCCGATGCAAGGGCGGCACTCAGCGCCTCTTCATCCACCGTCCAGCCGCGGCCGACATTGATGAGGATGCCGTTCGGACCGAGCGCGGCGAGGATATCGCCATCGATCGTCTTATGCGTCTGCGGGGTCTTCGGAACGATGGCGATCAATGTGTCCACCGCCTCCGCCAGTCCCTTCAACGTCGGGTAATAGTCATAGGGCGCATCGGCGTGACGCGAGCGCGTGTGATAACTGATCTTCACCTTGAACGGCTCCAGCCGTCTGGCAATCTCGAGCCCGATGCGGCCGAGGCCGTAGAGCCCGACATGACGGCCCTTGAGCGAGAAACGCGACAACGGATAGGCCGTGCCCGACTTCCAGTTGCCCGCACGCAGCCAGGCTTCGGCCCGCGGCAATTCGCGGATCGTGTTCAGGAGCAGGCCAATCGCCGTGTCGGCAACCTCGTCGTTCAGAACGTCTGGCGTATTGGTGACCACGATGCCCTTTTCGGCTGCCCGTTTCACATCCATGCCGTCATAACCGACGCCAAAACTGGCGATCACTTCGACGCCCGGCAACTGATCCATCCAGCGGCCGGGGAAGGCGCCGGAGACGGCGACGCCGCGGATGTGCCTGGCGGTCTCGCCGTCGAGCGCCAGCTTTTCCTCGCGGGCGACGGCAATGATCTCAAAACGATCCTTCAGTCTTTCGAGAACACGCTCGTGTATCTTCCCAGGAACGAGAATGGCGATGCGGGACATGGCATTTCCTCTTGGACGGGGGTCTGGTTCAGGCGCGGGGCCGATGGGGACTGGTCGACTGGCGGATGCGCATTTCCGGCTTGATCAGATGCATGCCGTCAGGTTCGTGGCTGCCGGCGAGACGATCGAGAAGCGCGCGCGCAGCCAGGCGGCCGACTTCGGTCTGGCCGTTCCAGACGGTTGTCAGCGCCGGCGTGGCGATCGAGGCCTCCTCGAGATCGTCATAACCGGTGACGGAAATGTCGCGCCCCGGCACCAGGCCGGCACGGGCAATGCCGTTCATCAGGCCGATTGCGACAAGATCGTTCCAGCAGACGGCCGCCGTCGGCTGCTGCGGCAGCGAGAGGAAGTGCACCGCCGCCTCGAAACCGCCCTGCTTCGAGCGAGGGCCGGGAATGCGCAGGTTCGGATCGACTTCGATGCCCGCCTTGCGCAGCGCATTGACATAACCCTGGTAGCGGTCGCGGCCGGTGGACGTCTGGTCCGTGCCGCCGATCATCGCGATCGAGCGGTGACCTAGGCCGATCAGGTGGTTGGTGGCCAGCGAAATGCCGTAGCTGTCGTCACCGCGATAGGTCGGCAGCTCCAGACCGTCCATCGAGCGGGCGACGAGGATTGCCGGCATGCCGTTTTCCTCCGCCAGCTGCAGATCTTCCGGCGGCGTGCCGATCGCCGGCGACATGATGACGCCGTCGCCGCCGAGCTGCAGCAGCGTCTCGATGAAGGTGCGCTGCTTTTCGACGTTGTCGTAATGATTGGAAAGGATGAAGGTGTGGCGGCTGCGATCGAGCTCGCTTTCGATCGCCTTCAGGATCTCGCCGTAGAACGGGTTCATGATGTCGTGAACGACGACGCCGATGATGCCGGAGCGCGAGGTGCGAAGGCTGGCGGCGCGGCGATTATAAATATAGCCGAGCGCGCGCGCCTGTTCCTTGATCTTTTCCCGGGTATTGCCGGCGACGAGCGGACTGTCGCGCAAGGCAAGCGAGACCGTCGCGGTTGAAATGCCGAGCGTCTCGGCGATTGTCGAAAGCTTGATCTTCTGGACCACGTGTCCTCCTCCAGGCAGCACGCACGACAGCAGGGCCGCGTGGGAAAACCGGCACGGCCCCTTAAAATGTTTAATTAAAAGATTTAACAGGCGGAGGCAATTCGTCTTTTCGACGAAGTTTTAGTCTTCGTCGGGCTCTTCTAAGACAAGCGCTTCTGCCTGCAGATTGGCGTCGATCGCCTTCAGCAGGCGAACGAGATTGCGGATTTCCTTATCTGAGAATTCTTGAGTCGCCAGCCTGTCGCAGGCCGAGGCCGCCATCTCGATCGCCCGCACGCTGTCGCGGCCAAGCGCAGTGAGATAGACCTTGGTCAAGCGCGCATCCTCGGCGTCGGGCCTGCGCTCGAGGAAGCCCTGCGCTTCCATGCGTCCGATCGTCCGCGTCATCGTCGGCGCCTTGACGCCGAGCTTTTGGGCAAGACCGCCGGCCGTCATGCCGTCGCTCTCGGCAAGCGAAAGAATGACGCCGTCCTGGCCGGCATAGAGGCCGCTCTCGAAAAGGTTGCGCGATAGCACCGTCCGCATGGAACGAGCCGCCTGGGTCAGCGCCGGCGAGAGATCGACGAGCGTATACTCCGTCTGGTCCTTCTTCTTGGACTTGCTCTTCTTGCCGTCCTTATGCTTCTTTCCCATAGCCATCCCTTTGATCTTTAAGCCCCGACGCCGCTGCGATATGACATTGCCCATGATCTCGTCATAAACAAGAGGCAACGACCGGATGATGACGCCTTCACCCCGCTTCGAGGAGAGAGCCCCCGGCCGGAGCAGCCCGATCGCCATACTGCCGCTTGGTGCACATGAGCAGCATGGCCCTCACCTGCCTTTCGAAACCGACACGCTGATTGCCGAAGGTATTGCCGGACGGTTGAAGATGGCGTTGCCCGCCGACCTGCCGGTCACCTTCCTGCCCGCCGAGACGGTCGGCTACTCCGTAGAGCACATGGATGTTGAAGGAACGAAGACGCTCACCTTCGACGGGGCGGTCAACCGCTGGCTCGGCATCGCTGAAGGTCTGGCGAAGAAGGGAATCCACAAATTCGTCATGCTGAACGCTCATGGCGGCAATTCGCCCCTGATGACCATCGTCGCGACTGAGGCCAGGGTCCGCTTCGCGATGTTGGCGGTGGCGACGAGCTGGACCCGCTTCGGGTTACCCGATGGCGTGATCCTGCCGGAGGAAAAGGCAATTGGCATTCATGGCGGCGATATCGAGACCTCGGTCATGCTGGCGCTTCATCCGGATAAAGTCGACATGGCGAAGGCGGCGGATTTCCCCTCCCGCCAGAGTGAATTTGCCGGGCGCTTCAAACATCTGCGCGCCTACGGGCCGCACGCTTTCGGCTGGAAGATGCCGGATCTAAATCTGCAAGGCGCGGCGGGCAACGCGGCGGCGGCGACGGCTGAAAAGGGCGAAGCGCTGCTTGCCCATGCGGTGAGGGGCCTGGTCGAATTGCTGGAGGATGTCGACGCCTTCGACGTCAGCGAGTTCCGGTGACGACGACGGATCGCACCGGCAGATGACGTGATCTTATAACATTATAAAACCCTTTGAACTGCCGCGCCCATGCCATTATATGAGACCAACCGTTTGAAGCCGCCGATGTGAAGCCGCTCGGCCGCACGCCTAATCCTAGAGGTTCTCATGACCGACGCGACAGCCACCCAGAAGCCCATTCCCGTCACCGTGCTCACCGGTTATCTCGGCGCCGGCAAGACGACGTTGCTCAACCGTATCCTGTCGGAAAATCACGGCAAGAAATATGCGGTCATCGTCAACGAGTTCGGCGAAATCGGCATCGACAACGACCTGATCGTCGAGTCGGACGAAGAAATCTACGAAATGAACAATGGCTGCGTCTGTTGCACGGTGCGTGGCGACCTGATCCGCGTCGTCGAAGGCCTGATGCGCCGGCCCGGCCGCTTCGATGGCATCATCGTCGAAACGACCGGCCTTGCCGATCCGGTGCCGGTTGCCCAGACCTTCTTCATGGATGACGACGTGCGCGCCAAGACCGAGCTCGACGCCGTTGTCGCTCTCGTCGACGCCAAGCACCTGCCGCTGCGCCTGAAGGACAGCCGCGAGGCCGAGGATCAGATCGCCTTCGCCGACGTCATCGTCATTAACAAGAGCGACCTGGTGACCGCGGAAGAACTTGATGTGATCGAAGACATCGTCCGCGCCATCAACCCGGCCGCCCGTGTCTACAAGACCAGCCGTTCCGGCGTCGACCTCGCCCGCGTGCTCGATCAGGGCGCCTTCAACCTGGAGCGCGCGCTCGAAAACGATCCGCATTTCCTGGAACACGGCCATGACGACCACGTCTGCGGCCCGGATTGCGAGCATGATCACGACCACCACCATCACGACCATGATCACGACCATCACCATCATGGTGCGATGTCGGCGATCCATGATGTGACGGTGCAGTCGGTGTCGCTGCGCGGCGGCGAGATGAAGCCCGAACGCTTCTTTCCGTGGATTCAGAAAGTCACCCAGGTGCAGGGCCCTAACATTCTTCGCCTCAAGGGCATCATCGCCTTCAAGGACGATCCGGAGCGTTATGTCGTCCAGGGCGTGCACATGATCATCGAGGGCGATCACCAGCGTCCGTGGAAGGATGGCGAGAAGCATGAAAGCCGTCTCGTCTTCATCGGCCGCGATCTCGACCGAGAAAAACTCGAGGCTTCGTTCAAAGCCTGCGAGGCCGCCGCCTGATGCCGACTGTTGCACCGCTTGATCTCGACGGCCACGTTCTGGCCGTCGAATTTTTAGGTGACATCCCCTTCTTCGCAAACGCAAACGGCACGTTTCACCGGCTGGACGGCGGCGAGAGGGTTTGCGAAGCCCATCAGGGCATGCTCACCGCGATCCGCGATCCCTATAGCGAAAGCCTGATCTCCGGCGGCGAGGACGGCAAGGTCCTGCGCATCGCCGCCGACGGCAGCCTCAGCGAACTCGCGACCGCACCGCGCAAATGGATTTCGCAGGTCGCGGCCGGCCCGCAAGGCGCGGTCGCCTATTCTTACGGCAAGAGTTCGCTCGTCCGCCTTGCCGACGGCACGACCAAGGAATTCCCGGAGGAGCGCACCGTCGAAGGCATCGCCTTCGCGCCGAAGGGGCTGCGCATCGCCGCTGCCCGTTATAACGGCGTGTCGCTCCACTGGGTCGGCACGAGCGCCAAACCGGTCGATCTCGAATGGAAGGGCGCCCATACCGGTGTCACCTTCTCGCCGGATGGCAATTTCCTCGTCACCTCGATGCAGGAAAATGCCCTGCACGGCTGGAAGCTCGACAGCAAGCCTGGCGCCGAGGCCCGGCACATGCGCATGACCGGCTATCCCGCCAAGGTGAAATCGCTTTCCTGGTCGGTCAAAGGCAAATGGCTCGCCTCGTCAGGCGCACCCGCCGCCATCGTCTGGCCCTTCCAGGGCAAGGACGGGCCGATGGGTAAGGCACCGCTCGAACTCGGCACCCGCGCCAATATCATGGCGACCTCGGTGAAATTCCATCCGCTGGAGGACATCCTTGCCATCGGCTTCATCGACGGCATGATTCTGGCCGTGCGCATCGCCGACAGCAAGGAAGCGTTGCTGCGGCGCCCCGGCAAGGGCGCGATCACGGCGATGAGTTGGAGCGCAAACGGCAAGTTGCTCGCCTTCGCCTCCGAAGCCGGCGATTGCGGCGTCATCGACATTTCGGCTTGAGGCCGTGTTGCCGGCGATGGATGGCGCTCTGGAACCAGAGATCGTGACGCTCGGCGCCGAACACATGCAGGTGGCGGCAGGGATCCGGCGCGTGGCGCTGTGGCAGCGCCTGCCCTGGCTGCCGGATCTACATACTCCTGAGGAAGAAGAGCGGTATTGGCGCATGCATCTGCTGCCGAACTGCACGATTCTCGGCGCCGCCGTGGGAAACAAGCTCGTCGGCGTCATCGCCTATGGCGACGACTGGATAGAGCAGCTTTACGTTCTCCCGGATTTCCAGGGCATCGGCATCGGCTCCCTGCTTCTCGGCTGCGCCAAACAGGAGATGGACGAGATCAGGCTCTGGACGTTCCAGCGCAATAGGGGCGCGCGCGCCTTCTACGAGCGGCAGGGCTTTACCGCGCAGGAGGAGACCGACGGCGCCGATAATGAAGAAAGAGAGCCTGACGTGCTCTATCATTGGCGCCGGCTTCCGAAGCTGATGCCTGGCCTGCGGCCGTCTGATCCGGGGCCGTAGAACATCGGCCTGACCAAATGCCTTGGCCAGGTGAAAATGACCGGCGCGCAGGAAGTGGCCGCGCTGTCGCTGACAGAGGAGACGGGAATGCCGAAATCGACCGGCCTCGGTTTGGCCGAACAACAGCCACCGTCCCTGGACAATGCCTCCGTCTGGGCGGTGATCCGCGCCGAGGCGGCCAAACTTGCCGTGGGCGAGCCGATCTTGCGACGGCTGCTCGCCACAGAGGTAACCGACGCCACCGGCGACAACGAGATCATCGCCCGAGTACTGGCCGCACGACTTTCCGTCACGCAGGTAGAAACGGGCAATCTGCTCGATCTTATCCTCGCCACCCTCACCGACGATATCATGCGGAAAGTCGAGGCCGATCTCGCAGCCGTGCGCGAGCGCGACCCGGCCTGCACGACGTTCCTGCACGCGCTCCTGAACCTCAAGGGTTTTCATGCGCTGCAGACGCATCGCATCGCCCATGCACTCTGGAACGCCGGCCGCCCTGAGATCGCCACCTGGCTCGCCAATCTCGCCTCGCGGGTCTTCGGTCCGGATATCCATCCGGCCGCCCGGATCGGCGCTTCCATCATGCTCGATCATGGCTCGGGCATCGTCATCGGCGAAACGGCGCTGATCGAGCATGAAGTATCGATCCTGCAGAATGTGACGCTCGGCGGTACCGGCAAAGAAACCGGCGACCGGCACCCGAAGATCCGTCGCGGCGTGATGATCGGCGCCGGCGCCAAGATCCTCGGCAATATCGAAATCGGCGCCTTCAGCAAGATCGCCGCCGGCAGCGTCGTGCTGAAAGCGGTTCCTGAACATTGCACGGTCGCCGGCGTACCGGCCACCGTCGTGCGCATCCACCGCGCCGACGAAATCCCGGCCGAGACGATGGATCAGAATATTTAGAAGAATTCCAGCGGAGCGATTGTGCCGGGAAGGACAATCCGCGCCGCGACCACGGCAGGCCCGCCTGCCTGCGTGGTCAAGCGTCGCGGACATTGCCAGGCGGAGGAAGGATTTCCACCCCGGCCAGCCAACGGGTTAGGCGGCGCGGCGAACCGGCGCGCCGGCCAGCATGCGTCCGCACGGGACGATCATGCCGGCCGCGCCGTCAAGCCAGCCTTCCGTGAGCTCGAGCGCAAGAAAGCGCGAGCGTTCGAACGGACCCGGCATGACAAGATGACGAGCCTTTTCGGCGAAGAAGCCGAAACGCTCGTAATAGGCGGCGTCGCCGACCAGCAGGACAGCGCCATGGCCGCGGTTTTTCGCTTCGAGGATCGCCGCGCGCATCAGCGCCGCGCCGATGCCCTTGCCGCCGTGACGGGAATCGACGGCGAGCGGACCGAGCAGCAGCGCATTGATCGGCGTGCCTTCATCATTGACGCCGGCCTCGATGTTCCAGAGCCGCACCGAGCCAATGACATGACCATCTCGATCGCGCGCGACGAGCGCGAGACCCTCGGCCGGAACACGGTTGCGGCGGATCTTCTCCGACGACTTCTTGCGCCGATCCGGCCCCATGACGCGGTCGAGCAGGTTTTCACGGGCAACGACATCCGAGGGATTTTCGGCGTCGATGGCGAAGGTGGTGGGCGCAAAGAATGCGCGGACAGAATCAAGAACAGCGGCCATCTTGGCCTCCCGTACCCAATACCGTTATCAGCGGCGATGAAGGAAAATTGTGAAGTTGCCGCCCCGGCTGGTTACGGGGCCGGCGGAAACGACCTTAGATGACGTAGGCCTGCAGCGGCTCGAAACCGTTGAAAGCGACCGCCGAATAGGTCGTCGTATAGGCGCCGGTGCCTTCGATCAGAACCTCGTCGCCGATCGAAAGGGAAATCGGCAGCGGATAAAGGTTCTTCTCGTAGAGCACGTCGGCCGAATCGCAGGTCGGACCGGCAATGACGCAGGGCTCCATCTCGTCGCCATCGTGCTCCGTGCGGATCGGATAGCGGATGGCTTCGTCCATCGTCTCGGCGAGGCCGCCGAACTTGCCGATGTCGAGGAAGACCCAGCGGGCGTCGTCATTGTCCGACTTCTTCGAAATCAGAACGACTTCCGCCTTGATGACTCCGGCATTGCCGACCATGCCGCGGCCCGGCTCGATGATCGTCTGCGGGATCTGGTTGCCGAAATGCGTGCGCAGCGCCTGGTAGATCGACTTGCCGTAAGCTTCTGCCGACGGAACGTCGCGCAGATACTTGGTCGGAAAGCCGCCGCCCATGTTGACCATCTGCAGGTGGATGCCCTGCTTGGCAAGCGAGACGAAGACACGCTTGGCATCGGCGAGCGCGGAATCCCAGGCATCGACCTTGGTCATCTGCGAACCGACATGGAACGAGACGCCGTAGGACTGCAGGCCGAGCTGATGGGCATAGACGAGAACGTCGACGGCCATCTGCGGAACGCAGCCGAACTTGCGCGACAGCGGCCATTCCGCGCCTTCGCCATCGGTGAGCACGCGGCAGAAGACACGGGCGCCGGGAGCGGCGCGCGAGATCTTCTCGACTTCCTCGTGGCTGTCGACGGCAAAGAGGCTGACGCCGAGCGCATGGGCGCGGGCAACGTCGCGTTCCTTCTTGATCGTGTTGCCGAAGGAGATGCGGGCAGCGGTCGCACCGGCTTCGAGCGCCATTTCGATTTCGGCAACGGATGCGCAATCGAAATTGGAACCGAGGCCTGCGAGCAGCTTCAGCACCTCAGGGGCCGGGTTGGCCTTGACGGCGTAGTAGATGGCGCTGTCCGGCATGGCGTGACGGAAGGCGTGGAAATTGTCGCGAACGACGTCGAGGTCAACCACGAGGCAGGGACCTTCGGGACGTCGGGTTGCGAGAAAGTCGCGGATGCGCTGGGTGGTCATATCGATTCCCTCTTCCAGTTCCAGCTCCGGCATAAACCGGAGGACAAAGGGCATACGAGAACTCGCATTGGAACCAGCCGGTGGAGACCCCGGAACCATAGCAAGCGCTTGATGCGCGGATAGTGAACCAACGCCGCGGACGCGGTGTAAGTTCGGCTTTGTCTGCCATGGATTGGAGGGAGAATCCCAACCGCACTTCCGGCAATGATGGTGTGCCTCTTCAGTAACCCCCGCTGATGGAAAGCAGGGAGAGAACAAAAAGGCCCGCACCGTCGTTGCTTCAGGCGTCCTCGCATTTTCCGGTTGGCCGGAATAGCGACTGGAGGGGTTAATTCCAGGTACCTTACCGATTTCCTCACCAATTCGAGGGTTCGGCGGACACCCATGGGCACGTGCGACTTTGGGCTGAGCTGGAAATAAGAATATTCGCCTTCACAATCAAGCGTTTTTTTGATCTGGAGGTCAAAAAAATAATTGAACAGGTCGAGCCAATTTGTTCAATGTTTCGCAACAGATTGGGGAAGCGCCATGGACACTCTGACCCGCATACGCGCCTTCATCGATGTCGTCGAGGCCGAAGGCTTTTCCGCCGCGGCACGGCGCACCGGCCGCTCGAAGGCGCTGCTTTCCAAATATGTGCGCGAACTGGAAGACGAACTCGGCGCACTGCTGCTCAACCGCACCACACGGCAGTTCTCCATGACCGAAGCCGGCCACACCTATTACCGCAGCGCTTCCGATATTCTGAAGGAGATCGACAACCTTGCCGATCTCGTGCGCGAAAACAATGCCCAGTTGAAGGGACGGCTGCGCATCTCCGTCCCCCGCACCTTCGTCGACGCCGACGTCGGCCAGTCGCTGATCGATTTTGCCGCCGAAAACCCTGACCTTTCGCTGGAGATCGCCGCCGATGACCGATTCGTCGACCTGATCGAGGAAGGCTTCGACGTGGCGATTCGGATTTCCAAACTCGAAGATTCCGGCATGATCGCCCGCAAGATCTCCGATTTCCGCGTCCATCTCTGCGCCACCCCGGATTTTATCAAGCGTCATCCCGACCTTGAGCATCCGAGCGCCATTTCCAATGTCCCCTTCATCGTCGATACCAATTCGCGCACCCAGGGGAGCATTCGCTTCTACAACCCTGATAGCACCACCTTCGCCGTCGCCGTATCCGGGCCGATAGAGGTCAACAGTCCGCATGCGACATTGCGCGCAGCCCTCGCAGGCATCGGCATCGCCCTCATCCCCGATTTCATCGCTCGCAAGCCGATCGAGAGCGGGGAACTGCTGACGCTATTTAACGATTACATCCCGACCGACCGCGGCATCTATGCCGTCTACCCGCACCGGCGCTACCTGCCCGCCAAGGTGAGGATCTTCGTCGACTACCTGCACAACTGGTTCAAGAAGCATCCGTGAGGCTGCGCCGAAAGAAGCGCCCGACTGGGCGATCGGACGTCGACGATCGGCATCGGCCGCAAGCCGGTCCCAATTCCGTCCCAATTTCTGGCAAGAACTCGGGTCGAGCGAATAAGGCAGCGGGACGCATGAAAAAATCCATACCACTGATAGCCGCGCTTCTTTCGCTGGCGCCGGCCGCCGCCCTTGCGCATCCGCATATCTTCGTGGAGGCGCGGCTTGAAGTCGTCGCCGGTGCCGACGGCAGTATCGAGGAATTGCGCAATGTCTGGCGCTTCGACGAGGTCTTCTCCTCCTCGGTCGTCATGGATTTCGACAAGAACACCGATCTGAAGCTCGATCCGAACGAACTTGCGCAGGTCGGGAAAACGGTGAAGCAGTCGCTTGCCGACTACGACTACTACATGAACCTGACGGTCAACGGGAAGAACGTCACCGTCCAGCAGCCCGACATCATCCATGTCGACTACAAGAACGGCCAGCTGTTGATGTTCTTCGCGGTCAAGCCGGCGGAGAAGATGCCGCTCAAGGGCAGGCTCACTTTCGGCGTCTACGACCCGACGCTCTACACCTCGATCGACTTTCCGACCGACAACGAACTCGCAACGGTCGGCGACAGCTTCAACGCCTGCAAACACCAGGTGGTGAGACCGGACGCCGACGAGGTAATCTCACAAAACAAGCAGTCGCTGACGGACGCCTTCTTCAACGATCCGACCGGCACCAATATGTCCAAGCTCTTCGCCACCCGGCTGGAGATTACATGCTGATGAAACGCCCCCTCATCCTTTCTGCAGCACTTCTTGCGCTCATGACGGTGGCAAGCCTTGCCCATGCGCAATCGCCGCTCGGAATTGGCACGGCCGAACCGAGTTTTCAACCGACCGGTGGGCCGTTCGCACCGCTTTTGCTCTATGTGAACTATGAGCAGCAGGCCTTCTACCGGGCGCTGACGGATGCCTTGAAGGGCATGCGCGAGGATCCATGGCAGCTGACATCGCTGATCGGTCTTTCTTTCGCCTACGGCGTCTTCCATGCCGCCGGCCCCGGCCACGGCAAGGCGGTCATCTCCTCCTACATGATCGCCAACGAGCTCGAGCTGAAGCGCGGCGTGGTGATTTCTTTCATTTCGGCTTTCATCCAGGGGGTCGTTGCCGTCGCCCTGGTCGGCGGCGCCTGGTTGGTGCTGCGCGGCAGCGGCATCACGCTGACGGCCGCGACTCACGCGATGGAAATTGCCAGTTTCATCATGGTCATCCTCTTCGGCGGCTGGCTGCTGTTTCGCAAACTGCGCTCGATGGCGGACAATTTGCCGCGACGCCGGCTGATGGCCACGTCCGCCGGTCCGGTCGGCATGATGCTCGATTGGAAGGACAACGCCGCCGCACGCCAGGCCTATGCCTTCAATGGCAAGGCGCAGGCCGTGGACGCCGGCCATACCTTCGTTCCGGGCATGGTCTGCGAGACCTGCGGCAATGCGCATGTGCCGGATCCGGCCCTGCTCGCCGGCGACAGGTTCAGCCTCGGCGAAGCCTGGTCGGCGATCGTGGCCGTCGGCCTCCGCCCGTGCTCCGGTGCGCTTCTGGTCATGACCTTTTCGCTGCTGAACGGGCTCTATCTCGGGGGCATGCTGTCGGTCGCCGCCATGTCGTTCGGCACTGCGATCACCGTTTCCATCCTTGCTACCCTCGCCGTCACCGCCAAGAGTGCCGCCGTCCGCCTGTCCGGGCGCGGCTCGACCGCCTCCATCTGGATCGGCAACGCTATCGAAATCCTCGGCGCCCTGCTCGTCATTCTGATGGGGGCCCTGCTGCTCGGGGGCTCCCTGCAGGGGTAGACTATTTTCCTCGGCCGCGCTGGTAGCGCGCCCTGAGCCAGAAGACCGCGAAAAACGCCATGATCAGGCAGACGCCGACGGCGATCCCCAACACCGGCGAGAAATTGCCGATCCATAAGACGATGGTCGGCAGAAAATAGATGACGAGGCCGGCGCCGAGCAGAATGATGGCGGCGGCGATCGCCTGCGAGCGGCTCTCCTGATTCACGCGAGCCGTTCCTTTTCCAGATCGGCGCGAATATCCTGCAACCGCCGGATCTGGTTACCGGCGGCGTCGAAATTCTCCGGCGAAAGCCAAGCCTCGAAGGCATCGTTGATCAGCGGCCATTCGGCATCGATCATCGAGAACCAGGCAGTGTCGCGGTTGCGGTGCTTGGAGATCATGTGCTGGCGGAACACCCCTTCGAAGCTGAAGCCGTAGCGGGCGGCCGTCGTCTTGCTCGCCTCGTTCTTATTGTCACATTTCCATTCGTAGCGGCGATAGCCGAGATCCTCGAAGACGTGCTTGGCCATCAGGTAATGCGCCTCGGTGGAAAGCGGCGAACGCTTCATCCCGGGGCCATGCGCCACGCCGCCGATCTCGACCACGCCGTTTGCCGGGTCGGCGCGCATATAGTTCGCCATGCCGACAATCTTGCCGGTGGCGTTGTCGCGGAAGATATGGGTGAGCCAGCCGGACTTGGTGTAGACGGCTTCCAGCCAGTTGGCGAAATCTTCGATGCCGGAAAAATCGTCCTGCGCGAAATAAAGCAGCAGCGGGTTGATCCCCATGCCTCCAAGCCCGTCCCATAGCGCCTCGAGATGCTCCGCGCGCCGATAGGGCTCGACGGTGACGAAACGGCCCTTCAGCGTGACCGGCTTCGGCGCCGGGCAGCCCTTGAAATTTGCAAGATCGCGCATGTTCGCTCACTCCCCTTATTGGAAGAGTGGATAGGCCAGCCGCCCGACAAAGGCAACCGGCCGAGATGTTACTGTGACAAGGTCGTCTTGGCGGAGGAGACCGTCGCCTCGATATGATCGACCAGCTGATCGGCAAGGCCGAGCCGGCCGGCGAGCAGATCGAGATAACCGCGCTCGGCGCGCGAATCCGGATCGATGGTCAGCCGCGAGGCGGTATAGAGCTCGACACGCTGCTCTTCCGTCACCGCCGCGGCGACGAGCGCATCGATATCGGTCGGCGAGGCGAGTTCGCGCTCGATGAAGGCGGCAGCTTCGCCGCTGACATCGGCGGCTTTGATCTTGTCCATGATCAGGGCGCGCTCGGCATCGTCGATATGACCGTCGGCCTTGGCGGCGGCGATCATCGCGCGGATCAGCACCAGCACGAATTCGTTGCTGCCGGCTGGCGATGCGGGCCCGAAACCGGATTCGGCCGGCGGCGGCAGCAGAACCGGATTGTTTGCCGACGGCGCATCCGAGGGAGCTGCGGGCGCCTGCCCCGCCTGGTAATTCTTATAGGCCTGGTAACCGAGGCCGGCGATGGCGGCGAGACCGCCGATCGCCAGTGCGTTGCCGGCAATACCGCGGCCGGTCTTGGTGCCGAGCAGCACGGCCGCGATCGCGCCGGTCGCCAGCGGATTGTTCCTCGCCGTCTGCACGGCTTCACCCGCCCGGTCGCGGACCGAACCGCCGAGACCCGGCACCTGCGAGCCCAAGAACTGGTCGAGAAGCTTCTTTGCGTCGATCATTCCTCGTCATCTCCCTGTTAAAGCCCGAGGAGAACATAGGTTTGCGACGACCGAAATACAAATTGGAAGCGGGATCGTGCCACGAGGCCCGACCCCGCCTAATGCCGAAACTCAAGCCTCGAGTGCTGCTGCTTCTGCCGCAAGCTTGGTGATCCCCGCCCAGTCGCCAGCAGCGACCATTTCCTTCGGCGCCACCCAGGAACCGCCGACGCAGATGACGTTCGGCAGCGACAGATAGTCATTGGCGTTCTTCAGTGAAATGCCGCCGGTCGGGCAGAATAGCGTGCCGGCAAGCGGTGAGGAAAGCGCCTTGAGGAAGGCGGCGCCGCCGGCCTGCTCAGCAGGAAAGAACTTCAGCACCTGATAACCTTCTTCGCGCAATGCCATGACTTCGCTGGCGGTCGCGGCTCCAGGAAGCAGCGGCACGTCGGAATCGGCGGCGGCATCGAGCAGTTCCTGCGTCGTGCCGGGGCTGACGATGAACTTGGAACCGGCCCCGACGGCGGCTTCCCAATGCGCGGCGTTCAGGATCGTGCCGGCGCCGACTTCGGCGCCTTCGACCTCTGCGGCGACGGCGCGCACGGCATCCAGTGCGGCCGGCGTGCGCATGGTGATCTCGATTGCCTTCAGGCCGCCTGCGACGAGCGCACGGGCCAGCGGGACCGCCGACTTGGCATCATCGACGATCAAGACCGGGACTACCGGCTGGAGTTTCAGGATGGAAAGGAGTTTCTCTGTTTTCTCGCCCATGGTCGCGCGACCTCCTTGAAACGATTGAAATTGCATCCCGAATAGCGCCACCGCCGGACCTTGTCGAGATAAAACCAAGCCACATGCGAAGATGGGTAGGAAATGCGCCGAAATTGGTCTACCGTGCAGCAATCGTCACAAAAGGTTCACCGATATGGCGAAAGAGATCGAGCGGAAGTTTCTCGTACGCACCGATGGATGGCGATCCGCCGTTGCGGCCAAGTCGATGCTCAGACAGGGCTACATCGCCTCGATGGATGATCGTTCGGTCCGGGTGCGCATTCTCGACGGCAAGAAGGCCAGATTGACGATCAAGATCGGCCGCAGTGCCATCACCCGTGACGAATTCGAATACGACATCCCCGTTGCCGATGCCGAAGAGCTGCTGCAGAACGCGATCGGCATCGTCATCGAGAAGACGCGCTACCGCGTCCCGCATGAGGACTTCGTCTGGGAGGTCGACGTCTTTGCCGGCGAGCACCGCGGATTGGTGATCGCCGAGGTGGAAATGACCGCGGAAACTGACAGTCCGGCGCTGCCCGCCTGGCTTGGCCGCGAAGTGACCGGCGATTTCCGCTATTCCAACCAGGCCCTCGCCACAGAATACGAGCATGACAGGCATGGCCTA
Organism: Rhizobium binae; assembly: GCF_017357225.1. Classification (NCBI taxonomy): domain Bacteria; kingdom Pseudomonadati; phylum Pseudomonadota; class Alphaproteobacteria; order Hyphomicrobiales; family Rhizobiaceae; genus Rhizobium; species Rhizobium binae. The sequence goes on from NZ_CP071604.1 coordinate 3,949,077, forward strand.
TCGAATACGGCCTGAGGCCGATTTCACCGACGAGTTCCGCAGCGTTGCGACGGAACAGCTGGATCATGCCATAAGGGTTCTCGAAGAGCGGCCGGATGGCGCCCATGAGGCAATCCATTCCTTCCGCAAGAATCTGAAGCGGCTACGCTCGCTCTACCGGCTCGTGCGCCGGGAAGTGTCCGATTTCCAGGCCCATGAAAATACGAGACTGCGCGATGTCGCAGCATCGCTTTCCGCGATCCGTGACGCCAATGCCCTTATCGGCACCGCGCAATATCTCCAGAAGACCGCTCGCGGCAAGGAGGAGAGCGAGGCGCTCGGCCGCATCGTCACCATTCTCGAAGGACGCCGCGACTGGATGTCGGAAGCCGAAAGCGGCCTGGAGCAGCGGCTGGTGGAAACCTCCGGCGCGTTGAAGGAGGCGACCGCCGCCTTGGATGAGGTTTCATTCGATAGCAGCCACCGCAAGAATGCCCGCATGCTGGCGAAGAGTTGGCGCCGCACCGCGCGGAAGGCGACGGCCGCGCTTGCGGCCTGCCATGGCCAGGCATCGGCCGACGATTTCCACGAGCTGCGCAAGCGCACCTATGATTACCGGCTCTATCACGCCCTCCTGCGCGACGTGTGGCCGGGTGCGATGAAGACCAAGCGCGACGCGGCCGAGGACCTCGTGGAAGATCTCGGTCATGTCCACGATCTGGCGGTCCTTTCCGAATTGGTCGAGGCCGAACCGCAGCTCTTCACCCGCAATGACGACCTGACCCATCTGCTCGACGCGATCATCTTCCGTCAGCAGGAGGAGCGGCGCCGAGCACTCGTCAAAGCCGAAGCCGTCTTCGCCGACGATCCCGACGAGGAAGCGGAGCGCATCGAGCTTCTCTGGCTGGCGGCGCGGAACTGAGAGGCGGCCGTCATTTGCGAATGCAATTGCGTCTCCGGCCGATTTTCTGTATTTCCCGACCATGACCGACAGCCTGACGCACACCGGCCCGTTCCTCGTAGCGGCGCTCTACCATTTCGTTTCAGTGCCGCGCTTTGCGAGCATGCAGGCGCCGTTGCAAGCGCTTTGCGAAGAAAACGGCGTCAAGGGAACGCTGCTTCTGGCGCATGAGGGTATCAACGGCACGATCGCGGGACCGGATTCCGGCATCGGCACCGTGCTCGCCTTCCTGCGTGCCCAGCCGGAATTTGCGAGCCTGGAGCACAAGGAAAGCCGCGCGTCGAAAATGCCTTTCCTGCGCCTGAAGGTGAAGTTGAAGAAGGAAATCGTCACCATGGGTGTCGAAGACATCGACCCCAACAAGGTGGTCGGCACCTATGTGGCGCCTCAGGACTGGAACGCGTTGATTTCCGACCCTGATACGATCGTCATCGACACCCGCAACGACTATGAAACGGCGATCGGCACGTTTCGCGGCGCGCTCGACCCGAAGACGAAGACGTTCCGCGAATTTCCAGATTGGGTGCGCCAGAATACCGGTCTGCACAACAAGCCGAAGATCGCCATGTACTGCACCGGCGGCATACGCTGCGAGAAGGCCACGGCCTTCATGAAGGCTGAGGGCTTCGATGAGGTCTATCATCTCAAGGGCGGCATCCTCAAATATCTGGAGGACGTCCCGCAGGAGGAAAGCCTCTGGGATGGCGCCTGCTTCGTGTTCGACGAACGTGTTTCGGTCGAGCATGGGCTGAAGGAGGGCGAACACAAGCTTTGCCACGCCTGCCGCAATCCGATCACCGCCGAGGAAATCACCTCGCCGCTCTACGAGGAAGGCGTTTCCTGCAGCCACTGTTATCACGCGCGCACCGAGGAAGACCGGCTGCGCTACCGTCAGCGGCAGCATCAGATCGCGCTGGCAAGAAAGCGCGGCCAGCGCCATATCGGCAGCTAAGCTGTCCGGGTGGACGGGGTTGCTGCCTGCGAGTTTCGCCGTCAGGCCGCGCCGAGACGGCGCAGGCTCGACGGCTCCGCAGCACGAAGCTCGTTGAGCATGTCAGTAATTCGCTCGGCCACCATCGGCTTTCCGAACAAGTAGCCTTGCAGGCAGTCGCAACCGAACAGGCGCATGGCGACGGCCTGTCCCTCGGTCTCGATGCCTTCAGCCGTCACCGGGATGTCGAGCGAGCGGGCGAGCGCCACCGTTGCCTGCAGCATTTCGCGCTGGCGCTTGTCCTCGTTGACGCCCATCACCAACGAGCGGTCGATCTTGATGCGGTCGAAGCCGAACTGCCTGAGATAACCGATCGAGGAGAAGCCGGAGCCGAAGTCGTCGAGCGCCACTTTCACTCCCAGCCCCTTCAGCCGTTCGATCGACTGGCGAGTGCGCTGCGGATTCTGGATCATGTAGCCTTCGGTGATCTCCAGCGTGATGCGGCTGGCCTCGATCTCCGTCTGCTTCAAGACATAGCGCACATAGTCGGTGAAGGCGGGATTGCGGAACTGGCCGGGCGAGACGTTGACCGAAACGTTGAGTTCCGGCCATTGTTTGGCCGTCTCGCAGGCTTTGCGCAGCACGAACAGGCCGAGCGATTCGATCAGGCCGCTGGTCTCGGCGATCGGAATGAATACTTCGGGCGAAACAGGGCCATGGCCCGGGCGGTTCCAGCGCACGAGCGCCTCGACGCCGGTCAGCGCCTGCGTGGTTGCATCGACCAGTGGCTGATAGGCAAGCGTCAGGTCGCCGCTTTCGATGGCGTTTCTGAGATCGAGCTCCAGCGCATTGCGCTGCTCGCGGTCCGCATCCATCGACGGATCGTAGAGCGTCATGCGCGCGCGGCCGGCCTCCTTCGCCTTGTACATGGCAAGATCGGAGCGGCGTACCAGTTCCTCGCGCTCGATCGTACCGGCAGGCGACATGGCGATGCCGATGCTGGCCCCGACGACAACAACGCGGCGACCAATCTCCAGGGGGTCGACCAGAAAATCGAGGATTTGCTCGGAAAGCTGCAGCGCGGCGGCATTCTCGCCGTCGGAGAGAAAGGCGATTGCGAACTCGTCGCCGCCGATGCGCGCGAGCACCGCGCCTTGCGGAATCAATACTTTGAGCCCGGCCGCAACCGCCCGGATCAATTGGTCGCCGGTGCCGTGTCCATAGCTGTCATTGACTTCCTTGAAACCGTCGAGGTCGAGATAGAGGAGCAGAACATTGCGCTTGCTCTGACGGGCTTCGGCGACAAAACGGTCGACGGCGAGCCCCAGGCCGTCGCGATTGGACAGCCCGCTCAGCCTGTCGCGCAGTGCCTCCTCGCGAGCCATGTTTTCCTCCGCCTTCAGGCGGCGGCCGGCGAACCAGCCGATCGCGAGCAGCACCACGAAGAACATGCCGACCAGACCGAGAGCCTCGATGACCATCGGCCGCACCTGGGCATAGGCCACATTCCCCGGTGAACGCGAGGTCCAGACGAGTTTGCCGAGCGTCGCCCCCATCGGATCGACGATGGGCACGAGATAATCGGCTTTGAACGTCGCCGGCGCCAACCTTAACCCGCCGATGACGTAGGTCTGACCGAGCGCGCTCACCCTCTCGTCATCGAGATGACGGGCGAAAATGAGATAGCGATGTAGACCGGCAGGCACATCGAGCGCCCCGGATTTTTGCCGTACCAGCGCCACGCCGGCAGCGGCAATCCCCCGTTTGGTGCTGACGAAACCGACGGCCTGAGGTATGTCCGCGGGGCCGGCCGCTTTGACCGTATCGAGCAGCTTCCAGAGAGAAGGCGCGAAGAAATCCGTGAGCGCCTCCTCCATCGGCTTGCCGTCGCGATAGGCGATGATCGAATTCTTCGCGTCATCGATGACGACCGCCATATCAAAAAGCGAACTGTTGACCGACATCTCGCCATAGTTGCTGACCGTCCACGCCATTCCATCAGGCGCGTAAACATTGGCGGCCGCATCGTCCCAGGCGGCATAATCGTCGAGCGTCGCCCCGAGTTGATCTTCGAAGGTCTTCAACGCGCCGATGGTCGTTTCACGCGAGCGCTGGTCATCTAGGACATTGGCATTTTCAGCCACGCGTTCAATTGCCGTCAACACCATGATAGTTGCGACCGCGACGATGACAGCAAAGGAGAACAGGACGACCGTGACGGTGATGTGACGGCCTATTCCCGATCTCTTGCCCTGCGATTTTCCGAGTATCTGCATTACCACTCCCTGACCAAAGGACTTTGCCAGCCAAGGGTTCAGAAACGTTTAAGCAACCGCCTGTTGCAGATATCGTCGCGCTATTTTTTGACAGGATTCGCGTTCAGATCTCACCCGGCCTGTGATTGCCTTTGGGAAATTGTGCCGCGAGGTCGCGATACCATTTGCCGCTCTTCTTCACCGTCCGCAGCTGTGTCTCATAATCGACATGCACGAGGCCGAAGCGCATGCGGTAGCCTTCCGCCCATTCGAAATTGTCCATGAGGCTCCAGGCGAAATAGCCGCGCATGGGGTAGCCGTCCTTGATGAGGCCGGCCACGACATCGAGATGGTCGCCAAGATAGTCGAGGCGCATCGTGTCATCGACCTCGCCATCGGCGACAGCTGTGTTGTCGCAGGCACCGTTCTCGGTGATGTAGCATTCCGGCAGATCGTAGCGGCGGTAGAGATCCTCGGCCAGGAGCCTCAGGCCCGGCGCATAGATTTCCCAGCCGATGTCGGTCTTGACGTCGCTAGCCGGCCGCGCTTTCACGGTCCAGGGAAAATCGCTCCTGCGATCGGTATCGTCGGCGACGCGCTCGGGCGTGTAATAATTCAGACCCCACCAGTCGAGCTTCTGGCTGATCAGCTTCAGGTCACCGTCCTCGATGACAGGCATGCGGTCACCGAGCGCCTCGACGAATGCCTTGGGATATTCGCCCTTGAAGACTGGGTCGAAGAAGGCGCCGTTGTGGAACTGATGCGCGCGCTCGGCGGCGGCGAGGTCGGCAGGGCTGCTGGATCCGGGAATGATCGAGGCGGCGTTGAGCACAAGCCCGACCGGAACGGTCGGGGACTCCGAACGGATCGCTTCGACGCCGAGGCCGTGCGCAAGGTTCATATAGTGCATGGCGTGAAGGGCGGCCTGCATGTTGCGCTCGCCCGGCGCATGGAATCCGTAGAGGTGGCTGAGCCAGACGATGCACCAGGGTTCGTTGAAGGTCGCGACGGCATCGAGGCGGTCACCAAGCCGGTTCATCACCGTCTTGGCGTAGCGCTGATAGGCGTAGGCGGTCGAACGCGCCGTCCAGCCGCCGTCACCGGCTAGCAGCAGCGGCAGATCCCAATGGTAGAGCGTTGCGAAGGTCTTGATCCCGCGCGCCTTGCAGCCGTCGACGAGCCGATCGTAGAAATCGAGACCGGCCTCATTCACCGGACCCGTGCCGTCCGGGACGATGCGCGGCCAGGCGATCGAGAAGCGATAGGCCTCGACGCCCATCTCCTTGATGAGATCGAGATCCTGCTCCAGCCGGTTATAGTGATCGCAGGCAACGTCGCCATTATCGCGATTGTGGACGCGCCCGGGCATGTTGCAGAAAGCGTCCCAGATGGATGGCTTGCGCCCGTCGGCCTTGCTCGCACCTTCGATCTGGAAGGCGGCGGTGGCGACGCCAAAGGTGAAATCGCCAGGAAAGCGGTCTGCAAGCGTCTTCGCATCGATCATCTGTAAATTCCGGTCTCTTAGCGTTTGAATGGATCGTTTAGGCTCGGATTTAGCCAAGGCGGAAAACAAAGTACAGGTCCGGCAGCCGAAAACTGCAACGTTACAGCAAGCCGTGAAGCGGTGGAGTCTGCAGCATTTCGTCGCGCTCATCCGCCGCGATCTCCGACGCTGACGCTCTCATAATGTGAACGTCAGAACTCGTGACTTGCCGCCGCGCGCGATCACCGACACAGCCAAGACATCGCAAACATGAAAGGAAGCCGCTGCTGTCTTCGACCAATCTGCGGCAGCCGCACCTGCTGAGCCTCCTGCGGATCATCTCGTCGCTCGTGTTGTTCAGCCACGGCAGGCAGAAGATCCTGCATTTTCCGGCCGCGGCAAGCGTGCCGCCGATCGGCTCGCTCTCCTGGATTGCCGGGCTGATCGAACTCACCCTCGGCTTCCTGGTCCTGGTCGGATTCCAGACCCGCATCGCAGCCTTCGTACTCTCGGGGCTGATGGCCTTCGCCTATTTCATCGGCCACGCGAGAAGAGCCTTTATCCCGTGCAGAACTGCGGCGTTGCGGCGATGCTGTTCTGCTTCGTATTTCTCTATCTGGCGGCGGCGGGCGCCGGGCCGCTCAGCGTCGACAGCCTGATGAAGCGCAACCGCGCTGCGGCCTGACGAATGACGGACAGACCAAGGCGGCCAATGGCCGCCTCGGCGTTTTCACGGGGTCCACCCGATTCCAGGCGCGGATCGCCAAGCCTCAGAGCTTCACCCAGGCGCCGTTTTTCCTGGACGAGGCAACACAGGCCTCCACGAAGGCCACACCCTTCACGCCGTCGTCGACGGTCGGATAGACCACCCCCTTGTCAACCGCTGTGCCCTTCTTGCGGGCGTTGATCGCATGTGCGGCTTCCGTATAGATCGTCGCGAAGGCCTCGAGATAACCCTCCGGATGGCCTGAGGGTACGCGTGTAACACGGCCGGCGGCCGCACCGGCGCCGGCCCCGCCACGGGTGATCAGCCGCTTCGGCTCGCCGAAAGGCGTGTACCAGAGGTAATTCGGATCCTTCTGCGTCCATTCCAGACCACCCCTGCTGCCGTAGATGCGGACCATCAGGCCGTTTTCATGGCCGGGCGCGACCTGGCTGCACCAGAGCATGCCCTTAGCCGGCTTCTCCGAGCCCTTAGCCTTGAAGCGCAACATCACATGGGCATTGTCATCCAGCCGGCGTCCGGGCACGAAACTGTCGAGATCGGCCGCCAGACTGTCGAGTTCCAGGCCTGATATGAAGGAGGCCAGGTTATAGGCGTGCGTGCCGATATCGCCGGTGGAGCCACCGACGCCGGACTGGGCGGGATCCGTGCGCCAGGCGGCCTGTTTCTGGCCGGTCTGCTCGACCGCTTCCGTCAGCCAGTCCTGCGGGTATTCAGCCTGGACGACCCTGATGTCACCGAGTTCGCCGTTGGCGATCATCTCGCGCGCCTGGCGGACCATCGGATAACCGGTGTAATTGTGCGTCAGCACGAAGAGCGCGCCGCTTTCGTCGGCGACCTTTTTCAGCTTCTTCGCATCGACAAGGTTCGATGTCAGCGGCTTGTCGCAGATGACATGGATGCCGCGCTTCAGAAATTCCTTGGCCGCGTCGTAATGCACATGGTTCGGCGTAACGATCGCCACCGCCTCGATGCCGTTCTTCAGCTTCGCCTCGCGGATCGCCATTTCGCGATAGCTGGAATAGGTTCGCGACGGATCGAGGCCGAGGTCGCGGCCGGACTGCACGGCCTTTTCAGGCGTCGACGACAGCGCCCCGGCGATGAGGTCGTACTGATCGTCGATCCGCGCCGCGATCCGGTGCACCGCGCCGATGAACGCGCCCGCGCCGCCGCCTACCATGCCAAGCCGAATGCGCGGCTCGCGAGTCTGTTCGGATGATGCTTCGATTGCCATTATTGTCCTCCTGAATCTTTCTTCCCTTCTCCCCTCGGGGGTCGAAGGACTGGTCGAGACCTGTCGTTTGACGGTCGGTGGCCCAGAGGGTCGGATGTGGGGGCGGATGAGAGGGCTTCACGACCAACATCGCCTTTCGCTTGCCGCTCAAGGCATTCGTCGCAATCGCTCCTTATCCCCTCATCTGCCCTGACGGGCATCTTCTCCCCGCTGGGGAGAAGGGAAATGAAAAATCAAAGCCCCAACATCCGCCGGTTCGCGGCCTGGTCGGTGCCGCTGCCGGCGAAGTCGTCGAAGGCTTTTTCAGTGACGCGGATAATATGGGCGGCGACGAACTCGGCCCCTTCGCGGGCGCCGTCCTCAGGATGCTTCAGCGCGCACTCCCATTCGACGACGGCCCAGCCGTCGAAATTATTGGCCGTCATCTTCGAGAAGACCGCACCGAAATCGACCTGGCCGTCGCCGAGCGAGCGGAAGCGGCCGGCGCGCTCCACCCAACCCTGATAGCCGCCATAGACGCCCTGGCGCCCGGTCGGATTGAACTCCGCATCCTTGACGTGGAACATCTTGATGCGGTCCTTATAGATGTCGATATTGTCGAGATAATCGAGGCACTGCAGGACATAGTGCGAGGGATCATAGAGCATGTTGGCGCGCGGATGGTTCTTCACCCGCTCCAGGAACATCTCGAAAGTGATGCCGTCATGCAGGTCTTCGCCGGGATGGATCTCGTAGCAGACGTCGATGCCGTTTTCCTCGGCATGATTGAGGATCGGCGTCCAGCGGCGGGCAAGCTCGTCGAAGGCGGTCTCGACCAGACCGGCAGGACGCTGCGGCCAGGGATAGATAAACGGCCAGGCAAGCGCGCCGGAAAAGGTCGCATGCGCCTTGAGACCAAGGTTTTTCGATGCCGTCAGCGCCATCTTGACCTGCTCGACCGCCCATTCCTGGCGGGCCTTGGGATTGCCGCGCACTTCAGGAGCAGCAAATCCGTCGAAGGCTTCGTCATAGGCCGGGTGGACGGCGACGAGCTGGCCCTGCAGATGGGTGGAGAGTTCGGTGATCTCGATGCCGTTTTCGCGGGCCTTGCCGGCGAATTCGTCGCAGTAATCCTTGGAGGTCGCGGCCTTCTTCAAATCGATCAGCTGGCTCGCCCAGCTCGGCACCTGGACGCCTTTGTAGCCGATATCGGCTGCCCACTTGGTGATGGCATCCCATGAGTTGAAAGGCGCGGCATCACCTGCGAACTGGCCAAGGAATAGGCCGGGGCCCTTGATCGTCTTCATGTCAGATTCCTCCCTGAATATCGACCGTAAACGTTTCTGGAAACTTTGTAGCACGCAAATCGGCGAGTGCAAGGCGCCTCTTCGCTTGCTCTGTGAGCTGGCGTGAGCCCGGATGCGATTTGGCTGCGACCTAATCATGATGGGCTTTGACCGGCAAGAGGTACGTGCAGCATATTCGGCTGCATGCCGATGGAAGAATGAAAAGCGCCCATTCTTTCGAATGGGCGCATAGCTCCGATCGCGATCAGAACGGCGAATCGGGGAAGTAATAGTTCTTTGCATTCTCCTTGGTGACGAGCGTCGCATCGAGGATGTAGTTGCCATGAACCGGGACCTGGTCGTAGAGCGCGGCCGCCGTCAGTTCCATCGCCGTGCCGACCATTGCCGGCGGATAGAGAACATCGACCGGAATCAGTTTGTCGCCATCCATCACCTTCTTGACCATGTCCTTGGAGCCGGCGCCGGCAACGACATACTGGATGTCGGTGCGCTTGGCCTGCTCGATCGCCTGCAGAACGCCGACGGCCATATCGTCGTCCTGACACCATACGACGTCGATCTTGGGGTACTTGGTCAGATAGTCCTGCATGACCTTGAAGGCGTCATCGCGGTTCCAGTTGCCGTACTGGCGGTCAAGAACCTTGACCTTGGAGCCGGCAATACCCTTGTCGAAACCGTCCTGACGCTGCTGGTCGATCGGGATCGGCAGGCCGCGGATGACGACGACTTCAGCCTCCGGCGTCTTTTCAGCAATATATTTGCCGGCGACTTCGCCGAGCGCCGGATTGTTGCCGGCGACATAGAGGTCGCGAACGGAGTTGTCGTTGTTCGACGGCGCACGGTCGACAAGCGCGACGAACTTGCCCTTGTCCTTGACCTCCTTGATGGCGTTGACGAGCGGATCCGGATCCGACGGCAGGATGACGAGCGCGTCGATGCCCTGCGTATCGAGGTCCTGCACGGCATTGGCCTGCGTCGCAGCATCCGGCGAGGTTTTGACGATGACGTTCAGGCCCGGATGTTCGGCCATCAGTTTCTTGGCAATACGCTCGGCATGGAACACGACGCCAGAGGTCCAGCCGTGATCGGCGGCCGGAATGGACACACCGATGGTGTAGTTCTTGTCCTGGGCGTAGGCTGCGCCGGCAAAAGCCACCCCCGCAACGGCCAGACCCAACATGAGCTTGCGCATGCTTATTTCCTCCCAAAAATATCAGGGACTTGTCCAATCCGAGCCGGGTGCCCTGTGAAGCCCGACCGATCCGAGAACCGTCTGCCTTATGATTTGCGCACCAGCGACCGCTGCACCAGCATGGCGATGATGATGATCGCCCCCTGGATCGCGCCGATCAGATACTCGCTGATGAAGTTCGAAAGCAGCATGATGTTGCCGACGAGTTCGAGAATGAAGGCGCCGCAAATGGTGCCCCAGACACGGCCGGCGCCACCCTTGAGTGCCGTGCCGCCGACGACGACGGCAGTAATCGCCTGCAACTCCCACAGGATGCCGGTGGTTGCCGAGGTGGAACCGAGACGCGGCACATAGAGCAGCACGGCGATCGCCACGCAGAGGCCCTGGATGACGAAGGCAATGGTGCGCACGCGATTGACCGCGATGCCGGAATAGCGCGCCACGTCGCTGTTCGAGCCGACAGCCACGACATGGCGGCCGTAACGCGTGCGGTAGAGGATAAAGGCCGCGATCGCGGTCACGACGAGGATCACCACGATCGGAACCGGAAGACCGAGGATATTGCCGAAATAGGCCGGCCGGTAGAGCGTCTGGATGTCGCTCGAGCGCAACGTGATCGCGCCACCTTGCGACAGCCAGGTGGTCAGGCCGCGAAAAATGCCCATGGTGCCGAGCGTCGCGATGAAAGGTTCGATTTTGCCGACGGTGGTGATGAGACCATTGGCGAGACCGCAGAGAGCCCCCGCAATCACCGTGAAGACCACAGCCGCTGTCAGCATCAGCACCGGATCGGCAATGACGCCCGAATTGATCAGCAGTATCATCAGGCTGGCGACAAAGGCCACCATCGAGCCAACGGAAAGGTCGAGGTCTCCGGCCGAGATCACGAAGGTCGCGCCGACAGCGATAATGGCGATGAAAGCGCAGCGTGTTGCGACGTTGGCAAGATTGGTGATGCCGATGAAATTCGGATTGACCAGTGCGCCGACAATGAGAAGCAAGGCCAAAGCGGCAAAGGGTGCAACTGCGCGCAGATCGACGTCACGCCAGGACCTGCGCCGGATTTCCCTGGTCTCCTCGTTCACACTCATGTCCAAAACCAACCTCCCGTCCCAGACTGCCTGGGCATGTTATCTGTTGTCCGCGTCGGCAAAGTCCCGCCCGCTCAGGTCCTTGTTTTACGCATGTCATGGTCCCGAGACCGCGGCACGCTGTTGGGCCCCATGCATCAGGCCGCCGCCTTCTTTTTGAGCCCGGCGGCGTAGCGCATGATCTCCTGCTCGGAAATCTCGTCGCCCTCGAGCACGCCGACGATATGTCCCTCGCGCATCACCACGACCCGCGTGCACAGGCCGATGACCTCGGGCATCTCCGAGGAAACCACGATGATCGACCGGCCGTCGCGGGCCAGTGCCGAGATGAAATGATAGATCTGCTGCTTGGTGCCGACGTCGATGCCGCGCGTCGGCTCGTCGATGATGATGATGTCCGGCTCGGTCTCCATGACCTTCGCCAAGAGCAGCTTCTGCTGGTTCCCGCCAGACATGCGGCCGGCAATGATATTGCCGTCGCGAACCCTGATGTCGAAGCGACGCTTGGCCTTCGCCAGCGCGGCCGCTTCACTGCCGGGGCTGAGATAACCGTGGCGAGAATGCCTTCCGAGCGATTGCAGCGTCAGATTGGTCATCATGCCGGAGCGCAGCAGCAAGCCCTTCGACTTGCGGTCCTTGGTCATGTAGGCAAGCCCGCAGCGATTGGCCGCATGCACATCGCCGGAGGGAATGTTTTGGCCCTTGATGACCACTTCACCCTCGAGGCGGCTTCGCAGGCCGGCGATCGCCTCCATCAATTCGGTGCGGCCGGAGCCGATCATCCCGGAGAAGCCGATAATCTCGCCCTTGCGCACCTCAAAGCTCGCATCCCTGACATAACCAGTCGACACCGAGGAAACGCTCAAGACGACCTCCTCGTCGACATCGGGCTCGACTTTGGCGGGATAGAGGCTGGAAAGTTCCCGGCCAACCATCAACTGCGCGATCGATTCCCCGTCGAGAATTGATGTCGGCGACGTCTTGATCCATTGGCCGTCGCGCAGCACCGTCACCCGATCGGTCAGCTCCATCACCTCGTCGAGCTTATGGGAAACGAAGACGAAGCTGGTGCCCTGGTCGCGCAGCTTGCGGACCTGCTTGAAGAGCATATTGGTCTCTTCCCGCGACAGGACGGCCGTCGGCTCGTCCATGAAAACGACGCGCGCATCGCGGCTGATTGCCTTGGCGATCTCGACCATCTGCTTGTCAGCGATGGAAAGCGTGCTGATCAACGCATTCTCGTCGACATGCGAACCGAGCACGTCGAGCACCTTGCGCGTCTGGGCGCGCATGTATTTGCGATCGAGCACACCGAAACGCGTCACCTCACGCCCGAGAAAAAGGCTCTCCGTCACGGTCAGGTGGTCGGCGAGATTGAATTCCTGGTGAATGATGACGATGCCGAGTGCTTCCGCCGCGCCATTGGGCGGCAGCACGACAGGCTTGCCGTCAAGCAGGATTTCGCCGGAACTCGGCTGTTCGAAGCCCGACAACACCTTGACGAGCGTAGACTTGCCGGCGCCGTTTTCACCCATCAGCGCATGGATTTCACCGGCACGGAGATCGAAATTGACGCTGAAGAGGACCTGCACGCCGCTGAAGGATTTGCATATACGCCTTGCGGACAGCACCACAGGCGCGGTGTCGGCGATCTCCACGGTCATCATGCCTCCCCCAGAAGCGCCTTGCATCCGGCAGCACAGACCGGCAACGCTCCATCACCTTGAACTAGCGCAGATTTTGCTTCTGAAAACCGGTCCCGCTTTTCGGGCACATGCGCTTGCGGCTCCCGTCCGCTTCGGACTTTATGTAAACCTTTACATCCGTCATGTAAAGGTTTACATCGTGGATTTAAGCAGATCCGTCGAAGCCTGCCTTTGACCTCTCGACAAGTCTGTGTAGTGTCGCGGCGAAGACAGCCCCAAGGCAGAGCCCAGTGTCGAATTCCACGCCCGCAACAATCGAAGACGTCGCCCGGATCGCCGAAGTCTCCATCGCAACGGTTTCGCGGGCGATCCACACGCCGGAGAAGGTTGCCAACTCCACGCGGCTCAAAGTCAACCAGGCGATCGCCGTCACCGGCTACACCACCAACGCCATGGCCCGCAGCCTGAGGCTCGGCCGCTCCAACATGATTCTCGTGGTGGCGCCAGACATCGGCGACCCCAATTTCTCCAATATTCTCGTCGGCCTGGAGAACGAGGCGCGCGCCCACGGCTATGGCGTCCTGATCGGCCACACGCAGAACGATGCCCAGCGCGGCCTGGAATATTTGAAATTCTTCAACTCCAACCAGGCGGCCGGGCTGATCCTTTTCACCGGCATCCTGCCTTTCGGTCATCAGACGATGACCGCGCGTCTGCCGCCGAGCGTCGGCGTTTTCGAGCCGGTCTTCAACGGCGGCATTCCCTATGTCGGCGTCGACGATACCGAGGGCGCGCGAAAGGCGGTGGATCTGCTGCTGGCCGAAGGCCATCGCAAGATCGCCTTCATCGGCGATTCGCGCACCCGGCTTGCCTATGTTAGACGCCGCATGGGTTACGATGCCGGCCTCGATGCCGCCGGCGTCCCGCCGGATCTCAGGATCGTGCTCGAAGGCGACGGCACGATCGAAAGCGGCCGGCATGCGGTTGAACAGCTTTTCATGCGCGACACGCTTCCGACCGCCTTCATGTGCGTGAACGATCAGACGGCGATCGGCGTCATGGTGGGGCTCGGGGCGCGCGGCTACGACATTCCAAGGGATTTCTCGGTGACCGGCTTCGACGACGTGCCGCAGGCGGTCTTCATCTCCCCGTCGCTGACAACGATCCGCCAGCCGCGAACGGCGATCGGCAAACAGGCGATGGCGCTGCTGTTGGAGCTCTTGTCCGATGGCCGTCCGGCCGAGACGGAAATCCTGCTGCGGCCGGACCTGGTGGTCCGCAACTCCGTCTCCGCACCGTCGCGCCAATGGTTGAAGCGCTGAAGACGCGATAACAGCCGGCTACAAAGAGCTGCGCCGGCGACCGCTGGCCGCCGGCGCGCTTTATCAGACGTAACGGTTGACGACGTTCTCGAGCAGTTCCTGCTTGCCGGACTTCGGCTGCGGGTTCACGTCTTTGGCCTCGACCCAGTTGGTGATTTCCTCCAGCGAATATTCGCCGCGGAACAGTTTCTGCGCCTCGGCCGATTCCCAGCCGGCGTAACGATCGGCAAGCGGCTGCGACAGAGCCTTGTCCTCGATCATCCTGGCCGCCGCCTTCAGACCGCGGGCGCAGCAATCCATGCCGCCGATATGGCCGATCAGCAGGTCTGCCGGATCGAGCGACTGACGGCGCAGCTTGGCGTCGAAGTTGGTGCCGCCGGTCTTGAAGCCGCCGCCTGCCAGAACGTGGTAATAGGCAAGCGCCATTTCCGGAACATTGTTGGGGAACTGGTCGGTGTCCCAACCGGACTGGTAGTCGTTGCGATTCATGTCGATCGAGCCGAAGATGCCGAGCGCATTGGCAAGCGCCAGTTCGTGCTCGAAGGAGTGGCCGGCCAGGATTGCATGGCCCTGTTCGATGTTGACCTTCACCTCGTTTTCAAGGCCGTGCTTCTTGAGGAAGCCGTAAACGGTCGCGACATCGTAATCATACTGGTGCTTGGTCGGCTCCTGCGGCTTCGGCTCGATCAGAATCGTGCCCTTGAAGCCGATCTTGTGTTTGTATTCGACGACGAGGTTGAGGAAGCGGCCGAGCTGGTCCAACTCGCGCTTGAGATCGGTATTGAGCAGCGTCTCGTAACCTTCACGGCCGCCCCAGAGCACATAGTTCTCGCCGCCGAGCTTCTGCGTGGCGTCGATGCAGGTCTTCACCGTGGCGGCGGCGAAAGCGAAGACGTCGGGATCCGGGTTGGTCGCCGCACCCGACATGTAGCGGCGGTTGGAGAAGAGATTGGCCGTGCCCCAGAGCAGCTTGGTGCCTGTCGCCGCCTGCTTCTCGGCGAAGTAGTCGACGATCTCGTTGAGGTTTTTGGTGTTCTCGGCAAAGTTCTTGCCCTCGGGACGTACGTCGGCGTCATGGAAGCAGTAATAGGGCGCGCCGAGCAGCGAGAAGAATTCGAAAGCGACGTCGGCCTTGAGCTTGGCAGCCTTCATCGTATCTTCGAACCAGGGACGCAGGAAGGTCTCGCCACCGAAGGGATCGCCGCCCGGCCAAGTGAAGGTGTGCCAATAGGCCACCGCAAAACGCAGATGGTCTTCCATGCGCTTGCCGAGAACGATCTCGTCCGGCTGGTAATGGCGGAAGGCCAGCGGATTGGTGCTGTCGGGGCCTTCATATTTGATTTTCTGGATATCGCCGAAAAATCCGGTGCTCATGTCAGGTCTCCTTGGGTTCTCGTAGTTCAGTTTGATCGTTCGTGCCGTTCAGCCCCCACATCCGACCCTCCGGGCCACCTTCTCCGCCAGGGGAGACGATTTGAGGCGCCGCTGCGAGTCTCTTCTCCGCTGCGGGGAGAAGGTGCCGGCAGGCGGATGAGGGCCACAGGCTCCAGTTTCAATGCGCCAGCGATTTGATCGCCGGATAGAGTGCGCGGTAACGCGTATAGGCATCCTCATAAGCGCCGCTCAGCGCCGACACCGGTTCGATCGTGCCTGATGTCACCGGCGGCGTGCACACCGCAATCGGATCGGCACCTGTCGCGGCGATCAGGCCGAGGCGGGCGGCACCGAAGGCCGCGCCGAAATCGCCGTCGGCGGGAAGGTCGACCGGAACACCGAGGGCAGTGGCGATCGCCGCCAGCCAGTAATGCGAGCGCGAACCGCCGCCGATTGCCGTGACGCGAGATATGCCCGTACCGGCCGACCGCAGCGCCTCGAGATTGTCGCGAATGGCGAAGGCGACACCTTCGAGCACGGCCTGGGTCAGCACGGCGCGGCTGCTTTCATGTTCCAGCCCGATGAAGGCGCCGCGGACGACCGCATCGTTGTGCGGCGTGCGTTCGCCGGAAAGATAAGGCAGGAAGGTCACGCCGGTCGGCGCCTTCAGGTTCTCGCCGAGTTCGCCTGTGAGATCGCCGGCCGATTTGCCGGTCACGCCGGAATGCCAGTTGAGCGCATCGGTGGCCGACAGGATGACGCCCATCTGATGCCAAGTATTCGGCAGCGCGTGACAGAAGGCATGCACGGCGCTTTCCGGCTTCGGCAGATAGGAACCGTTGGCGGCAAAAAGCACGCCCGAGGTGCCGAGCGAGACGAAGGCAGCGCCATCGCTGACGGTTCCCATGCCGCAGGCCGAGGCCGCATTGTCGCCCGCGCCGCCGGCAACGACGACATCCCCTGATATGCCCCATTGTGCCGCCAGTTCGCAGCGTAGTCTGCCGGCCTGTGCCGTGCCTTCGACAAGCGCCGGCATCTGCTCTTCCGAAAGATCGGTAGCGGCGAGCAATTCGGACGACCAGGCGCGCTTGCCGGTGTCGAGCCAGGAAGTGCCGGCCGAATCGGACATTTCGGAAATATATTCGCCGGTCAGCCAAAGACGCAGATAGTCCTTCGGCAGCAGCACCTTGGCGATCTTGGAGAAAACGTCCGGCTCATGCTTCCTGACCCAGGCGATTTTCGGTGCCGTAAAGCCGGGGAAGACGATATTGCCGGTCAGCGCGCGGAAACGCGGATCGGCGTCGAGCGCGGCGGCCTCGACATAGCTGCGCGTATCGTTCCAGAGGATGCACGGGCGCAGCACCTTGTCGGCGGCATCGATCAGCGTCGCGCCGTGCATCTGTCCGGAAAGGCCGATACCGCTCACCGCGGCAAGCTCTTTCGGATGTTTCGCCTTGAGACCGGCGACGGCCTCTTGCGCGGCGCGCACCCAATGGGCCGGATCCTGTTCCGACCAGCCGGAATGTGGACGCGATACGTCGAGCGAACCGTTGGCCGAGCCGACGATCGTCTGATCGCCGTCGATCAGCATCGCCTTGACGCCGGAGGTTCCGAGATCGAGACCGAGATACATGGGGTTGCTCCTTTGCCTTTACGGCAGATTGTCCTTCAGGAATATGTCGAGACGGATGCGCTCCTGCGCGTCGATGACCGGGAGCCCGTCCGCCTTGGCTTTCAGCACGCGGATCGCGCTGCGCACTTCATGGCCGGCGTCCTGATTGAGGATCGCATCGATCGTATTGTCGGTGAGCGCCGCCCGCGTATGGGTGGTCAGTTCATGGGCGATGACAGTGAGCGTCCGGTCGACGGCCTTCTCCTTCAGAGCCCGGATGAGGCCGCGATTGCCGGCGCCGAGGCTGTAGACACCGACAATGCCGGCATTTCGGGCAAGCGCGTCGGCCACGAGCATATGGGCGATCTCCGGATCGTCACGGCCTTCGAGAACCGGGAGGATCGCCAGATCGGGAAATTCCTCGGCCATGACGGCGGTGAAGCCCTCCAGCCGCTCGCGATGGTCGCGCACCAGCATGGATCCGGCGAGCACGGCGATCTCGCCGTTTCGCGCGCCTAGAAAGCGGCCGAGCAGACGCGCCGCCGTGCGGCCGGCGGCGATATTGTCGACGCCGGCATAGTGGTGGCGCAGCGAGCCGGTGAGGTCGGACACAAGGGTGACGATGGGAAAGCCCGCATGTATCAGCCTGTCAACGGTGGCGCGCACCTCAGGCGCATCGGTGGCGACCATGGCAACGCCGCAAGGCTTTCCTTGAGAGAGTTCTTCGAGCACAACGACGAGAGCGGCCGGATCGAAGGCCGGCACCTCAATGGTGCGAATATCGGTGCGCTCGGCAGCCGAACGGAGGATCGCTTGCCGGATTTCGCCGTTGAGCCCGTGCATGAAGGAATTGTCGCTGGCCGGCAGGATGAAGACCAGCGGATAGGTGCGGCCCTTGGCAAGATTGGCCGCAGCCACGTCTCTGATATAACCGAGCTCGCGGATCGCGGTCTCGACCTTTTCCCGCGTGACATGGCGCACACCCGGACGCCGGTTGAGAACCCGATCGACGGTTGCAAGACTGACCCCGGCAGCGGCAGCGATATCGTGAACTGTTGGCCTCATCATTCCTCCCGACGAGACCATTAACGCCAATTTTGATGTACGTAAATCAAAAAATAAAGCGGGCCGACTCGCGCGTCGCTTTTCCCACATTGCCGCCGGCCGCGGGCCGGTAGGCAGGACGATTATTGGCTGATCGCATAGAGGCCGGAAAACTGCAAACAAAAAGGCCCTCCGGAGAGGACCTTTTCATGGGACGGCAGGCCGGAGGTCAGTGGCCGCCACCGCCTCCCCCGCCTTGCGGCGCGGGTTTCTGGATCATCGCGACCCCAAGGATCATTGCGACGAAAAGCGCGGTCAGGATCAGGAAGACATCGCTGAAGGAAAGGATGACCGCCTGCTTGGTGGCAAGGCCGACCATCTGTTTGATCGCTACCGAACTGCCGTCCATGCCATAGCTGTTGAAATTGGCGGCCATGTTGTTCATCTGGTCGATCGCCGCCGGATTGCCCCAGTCCATATTTTCCCGCAGCCGCTCATAGTGTACGTCCTGCCGGTTAGTCAGCACGGTGTTGATGACGGCAAGGCCGACGGCGCCGCCGAGGTTTCTGGTCAGGTTGAACAGGCCGGACGCGCCGCGGATGCGCGAGGGCGGCATGGTGCCGAGCGCGATATTGTTGATCGGCACCATGCACATCATCAGCCCGAAGCCGCGCAGGATTTGCGGGATGAAGAGCTCGTAAAAGTCCCAATCCGCCGTCAGATGGATCATGATATATGTGCCGGCGGCAAAACTGATGAAGCCGATTACCATCATCAGGCGCAGATCCATCTTGGTCGACAGCCGCCCGGCGATCGGCGCGGTGAAGAACATCGCCAGCCCGGAGACGAACATCGTCTCGCCGATCATCAGCGAATCATAACCGCGGATGCGGCCGAGATAGACCGGGTAGATATAGGTGAGGCCATAAAGGCCGATGCCCATGACGAAGGAGAAGACCGAGCCGAAGGAGAAATTCCGGTTGGCAAAGGCCTTGAGGTCGACGACGGGAAAATCCACCGTGAAAGCGCGGTAGAAGAAGACGACGGCGGCAACGCCCGAGGCGACGGCGGCGATCGCGATGGAACTGTCGTTGAACCAGTCGTTCGAATTGCCCTCTTCGAGCACATATTCCAGCGTGCCGAGGAAGACGCCCATCGAGATCAGCCCCCACCAGTCGAACTTCTTGAAGAGCGACAGTTCCGGCTTGTCGAAATCGATGAAGTTCCAGGTGACCAGCGTGACGATGATGCCGGGAACGATATTGACGAGGAACAGCCAGTGCCAGGAGAAGGCGTGGCTGAGATAGCCGCCGACCGTCGGGCCGATGGTCGGCGCCAGCGTCGCGATCAGGCCGATGATCGGCGAGACGATGCTGCGCTTCGACGGCGGGAAGATGGTGAAGGCGGCGGCAAACACCGACGGGATCATGCCGCCGCCGATGAACCCCTGGATGGCGCGGTAGACGATCATCTGGTCGATATTCGTCGCCGTCGCAGCCAGCGCGCTCGCCATGGTGAAACCCGCGGCCGAGATCGCGAAGAGATAACGCGTCGAAATGATGCGCGCCAGCGTGCCCGATAGCGGGATCATGATCACTTCGGCGATCAGATAGGCGGTCTGCACCCAGCCGATCTCGTCCGAGCCGGCCGAAAGGCCGGCCTGGATTTCGGCAAGCGAGGCCGAGACGATCTGGATGTCGAGGATCGACATGAACATGCCGAGCACCATCGCGAAGAAGGCGATGAGCTTTTTCGGATCCATGCGCTCGTCGGCATGGGTAGGTGCTGCCGGAATCGTCCCCGCTGTTGCTGTCGCGCTTCCGGCCATCAGACCACCTCCGCCTTGTCTAAAGGCCTACTTGCTCGGCGCCGTGCGGGTATCGACGTCGACGACGACGCTGAGGCCCGCGCGCAGACGACCGCTGTCGAGCGCATCCTGCGGCAGCGCGATGCGCACCGGCACGCGCTGGATCACCTTGGTGAAGTTGCCGGTCGCATTTTCCGGCGGCAGCAGGGAGAAGACTGAGCCGGACGCCGGCGAGATCGATTCGACGGTGCCGACGATGGGATGGTCGCTATAGGCGTCGACATGGATGTTGACCTTCGAGCCGGCAACGAGATGCTGGATCTGCGTTTCCTTGAAGTTGGCGTCGATATAGAGCTCATGCACCGGAACGAGCGCCATCAGCCGCTGGCCGGGCGAGACGAGATCGCCTTCCTGGACCGAACGATTACCGACGATGCCGTCATAAGGCGCCTTGAGCACGGTGAAGGAGAGATCGCGGGCGGCCTTGTCGCGCGAGATTTCCAGCGCCCGGACCGAGCCTTCGGCTTCCTTGCGCTGGGCCTGAAGAATCGTGATATTGGCCTGCGCAGCGGTGATGTTGGCGCTGCCGCCGGCAAGATTGGCCTTGGCCTGGTCGAGGGCGATATTGGCATTGTCGAGATCGGCTGCGGTGCCGACCGACTTCGCCTGAAGGTCGCTCTGGCGCTTCTGGGTGATCTCGGCGCCGCGAACGGCCGCTTCGAGTGCCACCTTCTGCGCCTGCGCCTGTGCGAGGCTTGCATTGGCGCCTTCGATCTGCGCGTCGATGCGCTGCAGCGAAAGTTTTTCGGTGGCGATCTGGGCCTGCGCCTGATCGAGGGCGTTCTGATAATCGCCACTATCAAGCGTGGCAAGCACGTCGCCCGCTTTGACTTCCTGGTTGGCGACCACATTCACCTTCGCGACGTAGCCAGTGACCTTTGGCGAAATCGTTGCAATATCGCCCTCGATATAGGCGTCATCCGTCGACACCATGAAGCGGCCGTTCGTCCACCATTCGTAACCATACCAGCCGCCGCCCGCCAGAAGAGCAAGCACGACGATCGGCAGCACCGGGCTGCGGCGCTTTTTGGCGGCCGCGGGTGCGGCGACCGAAGCCGGCGCCGACTGCGCAGGGGCAGACGGTTTTTCCAAGGCTTCCGCCGTCGGAGCCTCAACAACGGTCACGCCTTGGGCCTTGACCTCTTCGGACTCGGCCTTTTCGCTGACGATACGCGCGACGTTGCTTTTCTGATTGCTCGACATGGCCACTTTACCGATCTTGGAGTGAATAATCGAACTGAACGGTTCGGTTCAGTTGACTTAAACCTGTTTTGCCGCCATATCAAGATGTATAGAACCAATCGGTTCGATTTCTTTAAAGAAAATACGAAACCGTGAACACGGTTAAGGAAAAATGACCCTGAAACCCGACCATGCCGCCGTCTTTCACCCTCCCGTTGGCGGAGGCCGGTTTGCTGCAGGCGAAGATCCGGCAAAGCGCCAGCAGATCCTCGCCGGCGCCAAACGTGTCTTCATGAAGATGGGTTTCGACGCCGCCAGCATGAATGACGTGACACGTGAGGCCGGCGTCTCCAAGGGAACGCTCTACGTTTATTTCACCAACAAGGAAGAACTGTTTTCGGCAATGATCGAAGCCGAGCGCGCCGCTTTCGTGGATGCGGTGCGCACTGCGCTTGCCGAGCATGACGATCCCGAAGCCGGCCTGTACGAATTCGGGATAAGCTTCGTCACCCACATGACCGACGAAAAAGTCATCAAGGCAATGCGCACCGTTCTTGGCGTTCGCGACCGCATGCCGGTGCTCTGTCAGCGCTTCTTCAAGGGGCCGGTGAACCTGCGTACGATCATGCGCGATTTCCTCGAACGGCACGTCGCCGAAGGCACGCTTAAGATCGACGACATCGATCTGGCCGCCGGCCAGTTCCTCGATCTCGCCAGCGGCAGTTTCTTCAAGCTCCGCCTGTTCGGAAGCATGGAAGAGCCGCCGTCCCGCGAGGAAATCGACCGCGTCATCTGCGGCGCGATCCGGGTGTTCATGGCCGCCTACGGCGCCCGCCGGCACGAAGCCGGCTGACGCCATTCTTGACTGCCGCCCTGCATCGGCCGAAATTCCGCAACGACGATCAAACCCGGCTGCCGGTAGTTCTTTAAGAGACAGGTCGCAGCCAGGGAGTAAGGGATGAGCGCCATCGCACGGGCGATCTGGTTCATCGAGAGCCATTTCGACAGCGATCTATCGCTGGAACAGATATCGGAGGCAGCCGGATTGTCGCGCTGTCATCTGTCGCGCGTCTTCGGGCTCGTTACCGGCCATTCGATCAGCGGCTATATCAGAGGGCGTCGCCTCAGCCGTGCGGTGCCCGCGCTCGTCGGCGCTTCAACCACCATTCTCGAGGTTGCGCTTTGCGCGGGCTACAGCTCGCACGAGGCTTTCACCCGTGCCTTCCGCGACCAGTTCGGCCTGACCCCGGATGCGGTGCGCCGGCAGGGGCACGCCCGTAACCTTGTCTTGCTGGAGCCGATCAGAATGGACCCCGCCCACCCCAACGACCTCGAACCGCCCCGCTTCGAAACCCTGCAGCCGATGCTCCTCGCCGGTCTGCAGGAGATCTATCCGTATGGCGGCAATGCCGCCATCCCGTCTCTCTGGCAGAAGTTCAATGCCCATTTCGGCCATATCACCGGCCAGAAGGCGAATGTCGCCTACGGCGTCTGTACCCATATCGACGGCGAGGCGGAAAAATTCCGCTATATGGCCGCGGTCGAAGTCTCCGACGCCGGCGATCTGCCGGCCGATTTTGGGACGCTCAAGCTTCCGGGCCAGCGTTATGTTATCTTCACCCATCGCGGTCATGTCTCCGGTATTCCCGCGACTATGCACCGGATTTTCGGCACATGGTGGCCGATCTCCGGCCTCGAACACGGCGACACACCCGATATGTTCGAGCGCTATGACGAACGCTTCGACCCCTATACCGGCATGGGCGTCACCGAAATCTGGTTGCCGATCAGAGCATGATGCCGAAAAGTGTGAGCGGCTTTCGGACGACATCATGCTCTCACTCTTTAATTCGGAACAGGATTCAAATTTCAGGCCGACCCGGCGTTAAATCATCCTGTTTCGGGGAATAGAAGTCACATCGATTCCGTATACCCCCTTGCGGCGCTTGCGTAGCAGGCCGCCGACATTACATTGCGCGCCATTCGTTTATGTGACGCAAAGGGGTATATGCTGATGCAGGACATCATGACGCTCATTCAGGATCCGGCCGCCTGGGTGGCGCTCATCACGCTGGTGGTGATGGAAGTCGTTCTCGGGATCGACAACCTGATCTTCATTTCCATTTTGACCAACAAACTGCCGCCCGAACACCGGGAAAAGGCCCGCAAGATCGGCATCGGCCTTGCGCTGATCATGCGTCTTGCCTTGCTCGGCACGGTCGCCTGGATCGTCCAGTTGACCGAACCGCTGTTCGAAGCCTTCGGACACGGCTTCTCCTGGAAGGATCTGATCCTCATCGCCGGCGGCCTGTTTCTCGTCTGGAAGGCCACCAAGGAAATTCACCACAGCGTCGATCCGGTCGACCATCAGGAGGATTTCATCGCGACATCGGCCACAACAGGCTTTGCATCGGCGATCGGCCAGATCCTGCTGCTCGACCTCGTCTTCTCCGTCGACAGCATCATCACCGCCGTCGGCATGACGCCGCATTTGCCGATCATGGTGATCGCCGTCATCGCCGCCGTCACCGTCATGCTGGTCGCCGCCACCCCGCTTGCCAACTTCATCGAGCGGAACCCGACGATCGTCATGCTGGCGCTCGCCTTCCTGCTGATGATCGGCACGACGCTGATCGCCGAAGGCATGGGTTTCCACGTGCCGAAGGGTTACGTCTATGCCGCCATGGCCTTCTCGGCGCTGGTCGAGGTGCTGAACATTTTCGCGCGCAATGCCCGCAAGCGCAAACGCGAAGGCGCTCTCTGAGACAGAAGCAAGGGGCGCGTCGCAAACCGGCGCGCCCTGCCCCGGCGTCGACGGGCCCTTGCCGGCGCGGTTTTTCTTGACGCGCCGGATTGAATATGGCCTAAGGCCAGCCGAACGGACGATCGGCGGATGGTGCGGGCGCATGCCCTTTTTCCGGCCGATTTGCCGAAGATATCTGCATCCTTCCGGCCGAACGTCGCTTTCCCGCGAAAACCGTCCGGCATTCATTGACGGGCACACACAATGACAGTTTCCGGCACAGCTACCGGCGTTCGCGTCCGCATCGCTCCCTCGCCGACGGGCGAGCCGCATGTCGGCACCGCTTATATCGCTCTCTTCAACTATCTCTTCGCCAAGAAGCATGGCGGCGAATTCATCCTGCGCATCGAAGATACCGATGCGGCGCGCTCGACCCCTGAATTCGAGACGAAGGTGCTGGACGCGCTGAAATGGTGCGGGCTGGAATGGAAGGAAGGCCCCGATATCGGCGGCCCCTACGGCCCCTACCGCCAGTCCGACCGCAAGCCGATGTACCAGCCCTATGCACAGGAACTGCTGGACAAGGGCCATGCCTTCCGCTGTTTCTGCACGCCCGAGCGACTGGAGCAGATGCGCGAGGCGCAGCGCGCCGCCGGCAAGCCGCCGAAATATGATGGCCGTTGCCTGGGCCTTACCGCTGAGGAGGTCACTTCGCGCATGGCCGCCGGCGAAACGACCGTCATCCGCATGAAGATCCCGGCCGAAGGCTCGTGCGACTTCACGGACGGCGTCTACGGCGATGTGTCGATCCCGTGGGATTCCGTCGACATGCAGGTGCTGATCAAGGCCGACGGCATGCCGACCTATCACATGGCGAATGTCATCGACGACCATCTGATGAAGATTACCCATGTGGCGCGCGGCGAGGAATGGCTGGCGTCGGTGCCGAAGCACATCCTGCTTTATCGCTATTTCGGCTGGGACCAGCCGGTCTTCATGCATCTGTCGCTGATGCGTAATGCCGACAAGTCGAAGCTGTCGAAGCGCAAGAACCCGACCTCGATCTCCTATTATTCCGCGCTCGGCTATATCCCCGAAGCGCTGATGAACTTCCTCGGCCTGTTCTTCATTCAGATCGCCGAAGGCGAAGAGCTGTTGACGATAGACGAACTCTCCGAGAAGTTCGACCCCGAGAACCTCTCCAAGGCCGGCGCAATCTTCGATATCCAGAAGCTCGACTGGCTGAACGGCCGCTGGATCCGCGAGAAGCTCTCCGAAGAGGAATTCCAGGCGCGCGTGCTGACCTGGGCGATGGAAAACGACCGACTGAAGGCGGGTCTGCGCCTATCGCAGACCCGCATTTCCAAGCTCGGCGAGCTGCCCGATCTCGCCGGCTTCCTGCTGAAGTCCGATCTCGGCCTGCAGCCGTCCGACTTCGCCAAGATCAAGTCGCCGCCGGAAGAAGTTCTGGAGATCCTCAACACCGTTCAGCCGGATCTCGAAAAGATCCTGGAATGGAACGTCGAGACGATCGAGGCGGAACTGCGCGCGATCTCCGACCGCATGGGCAAGAAGCTGAAGGTCGTGGTCTCGCCGCTCTTCGTCGCCGTCTCCGGCTCATCGCGCTCGCTGCCGCTCTTCGATTCCATGGCGATCCTCGGCCGCTCGGTCGTGCGCCAGCGCCTGAAGCTCGCCGCGCAGGCGGTCGCCGCCCTGGTCGGCTCGAAGTAAGAACAGTCAGAGGATTTCGACAGTGGCTGACAACAAGACCGAAAACACTCTTTCCTCCGACGCGACTGAGGTGCGCGCCCAGAAGCTGAAGCTGCTGCGCGAGCAGATCGGCGACGTCTATCCGGCGCATTTCCACCGGACGATGACCAATGCCGAGCTCGGCGCCAAATACGAATCCCTGGAACCGGATGTCGAGACGCAGGATGTCGTCACCGTCGCCGGCCGCGTCTATTCCTCGCGCAACTCCGGCATGTTCATGGATATCCATGACGCCTCGGGCAAGATCCAGATCTTCTCGCATAAGGACGTCACCGGCGAGGAAGCCCGCGCCCTGCTGCCGATGATCGATATCGGCGATATCATCGGCGTCACCGGCATCGTGCGCCGCACCAAGCGCGGTGAGCTGACGATCAACGCCCAGAAGATCGAGATGCTGACCAAGTCGCTGCTGCCGATGCCGGAGAAGTGGCACGGCCTCTCCGACATCGAGCTGCGTTATCGCAAGCGCCATCTCGATATCATGACCAACGAGGATTCGAAGCTGCGTTTCCAGCAACGCTCCAAGATCGTCTCCGGCATCCGCCGTTTCATGGAAAATGACGGCTTCATGGAAGTCGAGACGCCGATGCTGCAATCGATCTATGGCGGCGCCACCGCCGAGCCGTTCAAGACGCATCACAACACGCTGAAGCTCGACATGTATCTGCGCATCGCGCCGGAACTGTTCCTGAAGCGCACGCTGGTCTCGGGCCTCACCGACAAGGTCTTCGAAATCAACCGCAACTTCCGTAATGAAGGCGTATCCACCCGGCACAATCCTGAATTCACGATGATGGAGTGCTATTGGGCCTATGCCGACTACGAGGACATGATGGATCTCGTCGAGCGGCTGTTCGAGACCCTGGCGCTCTCCATTCACGGCACGACCGAATTCGACTTCGGCGACAAGCGGTTGTCCTTCAAGGGACCGTTCAAGCGCGTGCCGATGCCCGATGCCGTGAAGGAAGCGACCGGCATCGATTTCCTGGCGATCAAGACCGATGAGGAAGCCCGCGCCGCCGCCCAGGCTGCCGGCTTCGCGGTCGAGAAGGATTGGACCTGGGGCGAATGCCTTGCCTTCATCTTCGAGGAGAAGGTCGAAGCCACGCTGATCCAGCCGTCCCACGTCACGCATTTCCCGAAGGACATCTCGCCCTTCGCTAAGGAAGTGCCGGGCGAGCCGCGCCTGGTCGAGCGCTTCGAAACCTATTGCAACGCCTGGGAACTCGGCAACGCCTTCTCGGAACTCAACGATCCCGAAGAGCAGCGCCGCCGCATGGTCGAGCAGCTGGAACAGGCCCATGCCCGCGGCGAAAAGGAAAAGCAGTTGGACGAGGAATTCCTCGATGCGATCGACCAGGGCATGCCGCCCGCCGGCGGTCTCGGCATCGGCGTCGACCGTCTGATCATGCTTCTGACCAACGCGCCGTCGATCCGCGACGTGATCCTTTTCCCGGCCCGCCGCAACAAGGCCGACTGACGGGAAGAGACATTGGGATGACGAAGCGGGGCGCCTCCGGCGCTCCGTTTTTTATGCTCTCTGGTCAGTGTGTCTTCGCGGGCGCGGTTTCCGGCGGCTCTTGGGCGGGTGCCTCCGCCACGACATCGGCGCTGGCGCCCTCGGGGGCCGGCGCCGCTTCGCTTTCGGGCGCCGATGCTGCGCCATGCGCGCCGCCTGCGGCCTTCCTGCCCTTTTCTTCGCTTTTGGTCGAGCCGACGGCGACCGGGTCGACGCAATCCTCGGGATCCTTGAAGCCGGCGCTGATCATGGCGATCTCATCCGCCGGCAAGTCGATCCGCTCGCCGAAGAACAGCCCGTTTTCGCTGGCCTTGCCGTCATAGTAGCGCGCCGTATAGGGCTTGTCGTCGAGACCGGGAACCGTCTTGTCGGGATGCGGGATGAAGACGACATCGGCGCCGATCGCCCGGCCGCGAATGTCGGCGCGCAGCGTCGGCCCGTTCTCGTCGAGCACCACAACCTGCACCAGATCCGGTTTTTGCGCGGCATAGACGGCCTGGGCGACACGCAGCGCGGTCCTGACCCGCGTCATTCCGTCGGTCGGTTCAGTCTTGATGTATTTCCGCACCCAGACGTGATCCTGCTTCTTGATCGTCACCAGATTGACGTCGGAGCATTCGAGTCCGTAGCCGCTGCCCGAGACACCGATCAGCCTGTCCTTGCCGACATAAAGCGCCGCACCACCGGAAACGCCCGCCAGAAGCGCGACGCCACCGATGATGATTGCCAATTTCCGGGAAGGCCGGAATATGCGCAGTAAGGCCTTCACGCCAACTGCTCCGCCATCTCAAACTCCAACGCAGGACAGGTGCTGAGATGCTAGAGAAATGACGTTTCCGAAAGTTTAAGTGAGTATGCCAGGCCTGCTCCATTTTGAAAAAAGACCAAAAAAGGTCCGCCTTTTTCAACCGCTTGCCACGACACATTCCGCCATGCTCTAAACGCCCATGGCCTTCACGCTTCGCCAGATCCAATATTTTGTCGCCGTCGCCGAACAAGGTTCGGTAACACGCGCCGCGCAGAACCTTTCGATCTCGCAATCCTCGGTGACGGAGGCGCTGAAGGAGCTCGAAACCGACCTCGGCGTCGAGCTCTTCGAGCGCCATCCGCGCGGCCTGACGATCACCCACAACGGACACCAGTTCCTCCGTCACGCGACCAAGATCCTCGCCTCCGTCTCCGATGCGCGCACCAGCTTCTCCGGTCGGCAGAGCGCCCTTTCCGGCACGTTGAACATCGGCGTCACCTCGCTGGTCGCCGGCTACGTGCTCTCCGACTTGCTGGCGCGATACCGGCGCGCCTGTCCAGGAGTCGAGGTCAGTGCGATCGAGGACAATGGCGGCTATCTCGAGCATCTCCTGGTGGGCGGCGAACTCGATGTCGCCGTCATGGTGATCTCAAACCTGCGCGACCGCATGGCGCTGCAGGCGGAAATCCTCGAAACCTCGCCCTATCGCCTATGGCTGCCGATGGGCCATCCGCTGGTCTCGGCCGATATCATCTCGGTCGCCGATATCGCCCGCGAACCGCTGATCATGCTGACGGTCGACGAAATCGAGGAAAATACCGGCAAGCTGCTGTCGGCACTCGGCGCCCGCCCGCATGTCGCCTTCCGCACCCGCTCGGTGGAGGCGGTGCGCAGCCTGGTTGCAACGGGCGCCGGCGTCGCGCTGCTTCCCGATCTCGTCTACCGCCCGTGGTCGCTGGAAGGCGACCGCATCGAGAGCCGCGACGTCTCCGGCTCGCTGCCGGTCGTGCAGGTCGGCATGGTCTGGCGCAAGGGTTCCAGCCTGCCGCAGGCGGCGCGCGATTTCGTCGGGATCGCCGAAAGCATGCGCTCCGGCCGCATGCGTTGATATCGGAATTTCCGATATCGCCTTTCTGATAAATGAATTTGCGAAAGCGGCTTTTTCGGCTCACCTTCATAACCGGGAACGAACGGCCACGAAAAGTGGCACCAAACCGGGAGACGGATGATGACGAATCTCTTGAAATCCTGCACGGCGGGACTCGCCTGCCTGAGCTTCGCGACGCAGGTGATCGCCGCCGAACCGCTGAAGGCGCTCGGCAAGGGCGAAGGTGCGGTCAGCATCGTCGCCTGGGCCGGCTATATCGAACGCGGCGAAACCGACAAGAATTATGACTGGGTCACCGGCTTCGAAAAGGAGACCGGCTGCACGGTCTCCGTCAAGACCGCCGCGACCTCGGATGAAATGGTGTCGCTGATGAACGAGGGCGGCTTCGATCTCGTCACCGCATCGGGCGACGCGTCGCTCCGCCTCATCGCCGGCAAGCGTGTGCAGCCGATCAATACCGACCTGATTCCGAGCTTCAAGAATGTCGACGAGCGCCTGCAGAACGGCGCCTGGTATACGGTCGGCGGCGTGCATTACGGCGTGCCCTATCTCTGGGGGCCGAATGTGCTGATGTATAATACCGATGCCTTCAAGGATAAGGCGCCGACCAGTTGGAACGTCGTCTTCGAGGAGCAGACGCTGCCCGACGGCAAATCGAACAAGGGCCGCGTCCAGGCCTATGACGGCGCGATCTACATTGCCGACGCGGCTATCTATCTGATGGCCCACAAGCCGGATCTCGGCATCAAGGACCCTTACGACCTGACCGAGGATCAGTACAAGGCCGCCCTCGACCTGCTGCGCGGCCAGCGCAAACTGGTCTCCCGCTATTGGCACGACGCGATGATCCAGATCGACGACTTCAAGAACGAAGGCGTCGTCGCCTCCGGCTCCTGGCCCTTCCAGGTGAACCTGCTGCAGGCCGACAAACAGAAGATCGCCTCCACCTTCCCGGAGGAAGGCGTCACCGGCTGGGCCGACACCACCATGCTGCACGCCGACAGCGAACACCCGAACTGCGCCTATATGTGGATGGAACATTCGCTGCAGGCCAAGGTCCAGGGCGACGCCGCCGCCTGGTTCGGCGCCGTCCCCTCCGTTCCCGCCGCCTGCAAGGGCAATGAACTGATGGGCGATACCGGCTGCGCCACCAACGGCTTCGATCACTTCGACAAGATCAAGTTCTGGAAGACCCCGGTCGCCAAATGCGCGACGCAGAGCGAATGCGTGCCGTACCATCGCTGGGTGTCCGATTATATCGGCGTGATCGGCGGGCGGTGAGCTAATTCCCCTTCTCCCCGGCGGGGAGAAGATGTCCGAGGGACAGATGAGGGGTGAGCGACGAGGGAGCCAACGACCGAGCCAAGCGAGATCGTGCATGTCTCACCGTCCCCTCTCATCCGACCCTTCGGGTGTCACCTTCTCCCCGCCGGGGAGAAGAGGGAGCCCAGCGCTTCCACGGTGTTCAGCTCTCCAATCAGGGAGAAGCCAGATGACAATATCCGGAGCTCCAATGACGTCCGCCGTCCGTTTCCAGCAGGTATCGCGCCATTTCGGCCAGGTTCGCGCCGTAGACGGCGTCGATCTCGAGATCGCGCCGGGCGAATTCTTCGCCATGCTCGGCCCCTCCGGCTCCGGCAAGACGACCTGCCTGAGACTGATCGCCGGCTTCGAGCAGCCGACCGCCGGCCACATCCAGATCTTCGGCGAGACGGCCGACGGCGTTCCGCCCTATCGCCGCAACGTCAACACCGTGTTCCAGGACTATGCGCTCTTCCCGCATCTCAACATTCTCGACAATGTCGCTTACGGGCTGATGGTCAGGGGCGTTGCCAAGGCGGAGCGGATGAAGGCCGCGGCCGATGCCCTGGAGCTCGTCAAACTGCCGGGCTACGGCGCCCGCCGCCCCGGTCAATTGTCCGGCGGCCAGCGGCAGCGTGTGGCGCTTGCCCGCGCGCTCGTCAATAAGCCGAAAGTGCTGCTGCTCGACGAGCCGCTCGGCGCGCTTGACCTGAAGCTGCGCGAGCAGATGCAGGAGGAATTGAAGAGCCTGCAGCGCGCGCTCGGCATCACCTTCGTCTTCGTCACGCATGACCAGGGCGAAGCATTGTCCATGGCCGATCGTGTCGCCGTCTTCAACAATGGCAACATCGTCCAGGAAGGCACGCCGCAAGATATCTACCGCCGCCCGAGGACCCGCTTCGTCGCCGATTTCGTCGGCTCCTCGAATGTGATTGCGCCGGATCTGATGGCCGCGCTCGGCGGCCAGAAACGCTGGGCGAGCCTGCGGCCAGAAGCGATCCGCCTGGCAGGCGACGGCATCGAGGCCACGGTCGAACATGCAAGCTTCCTCGGCGCCGCCACCCGTCTCGGCGTCGATCTCCGCGGCAGCCGGCTGCATGTGATGCTGCCGGCCGGCGCGCCCGTACCTGATGTCGGCGCCGGTATCCGCCTCGCCTGGCAGCCGGCCGATATCCACTATATGGACGATGCGGCATGACGGCGCTCACCCTCTCCAGCGCCAAGACATCGATCCTGCCGGGACGCAGCGGGCTCTTCGGCCGGATGTCGGACGTCTTCTGGCGGCACCCGAAGCTCCTACTCTTCCTGATGCTGACGCCGCCGCTGCTCTGGCTCGGCATCATCTATATCGGCTCGCTGATCGCCCTGCTCTTGCAGAGCTTCTTTTCGATCGACGATTTTTCCGGCCTGGTGAATTACGAATTCACCCTTGCGACCTACGCCCAGCTTCTGAGCCCGACGAATTTCGACATCATCATCCGCACTGTCGTGATGGCCGCTCTCGTCACCATTGTTGCCGCACTGATCGCCTTTCCGATCGCCTATTACGCGGCCCGCTATGCGCAGGGCAAATGGAAGGCACTCTTTTACCTCGGCGTCATGCTGCCGCTGTGGTCAAGCTATCTCGTCAAGGTCTACGCCTGGAAGCTGATCCTCGCCAAGGAAGGCATCCTCACCTGGATCTTCGAGAAGCTCCATCTCGCCTGGCTGCTCGACGGCATCCTCAATCTGCCCGTGGTCGGCGGCAATTCGCTCTCCGTAAGCTACCTCGGCACCTTCATCGTCTTCGTCTATATCTGGCTGCCTTATATGATCCTGCCGACCCAGGCGGCCCTCGAGCGCGTTCCCGGCAATCTGATCGAGGCCTCGGCGGATCTCGGCGCCACGCCGCGCCAGACCTTCCGCACCGTGCTTCTGCCTCTGGCGCTGCCCGGCATCGTCGCCGGTTCGATCTTCACCTTCTCGCTGACATTGGGCGATTACATCATCCCGCAGATCATCGGCTCGTCCAGGCTGTTCATCGGCCAGGCCGTATACGCCCAGCAGGGAACGGCCGGCAACGTGCCGCTCGCTGCCGCCTTCTCCGTCGTGCCGATCGTCATCATGGCGCTTTATCTGTCGCTCGCCAAAAAGCTGGGGGCTTTCGATGCGCTCTGACTTCAAGACATCGCCGCTGGCCTTGAAGATCGCCGCCGCCGGCGGGTTGCTCTTCCTGCACCTGCCGATCCTGCTGATCTTCGTTTATGCCTTCACGACGGAGGAAAAGAGCTATCAATGGCCGCCGCCCGGCCTGACGCTGCAATGGTTCGCCGTCGCCTGGAACCGGCCGGACGTCTGGTCAGCGCTTGGCCTTTCCGTGCAGGTCGCCGTCATCGCCACCGCGATCGCGCTCATTCTCGGCACGCTCTGCGCGGCAGCCGTCAGCCAGACGAAATTCTTCGGCAGAGAGGCGATCTCGCTGCTGGTCATCCTGCCGATCGCGCTTCCCGGCATCATCACCGGCATTGCGCTGCGCTCCGCCTTCAGCCTGTTCGACATCCCCTTTTCGGTCTGGACCATCGTGCTCGGCCACGCCACCTTCTGCGTGGTCGTCGTCTATAACAATGCGGTCGCCCGCTTCCGCCGCACCTCGGGTTCGCTGATCGAGGCCTCGATGGATCTCGGCGCCGACGGCTTCCAGACGTTCCGCCATGTCGTCCTGCCGAATATCGGCACCGCCCTTCTGGCCGGCGGCATGCTGGCTTTCGCGCTTTCCTTTGACGAGGTCATCGTCACCACCTTCACCGGCGGCCAGCAATCGACCTTGCCGATCTGGATGCTCGAAGAACTCATTCGCCCGCGCCAGCGCCCGGTCACCAATGTGGTCGCCATGGTCGTCGTGCTGGTCACCTTCCTGCCGATCCTGGCAGCCTATTACCTCACCCGCGACGGCGACCAGATCGCCGGCGCCGGCAAATAACAGGGAGAACATCATGGATACCCAGATGCTGATCGGTTCGCGCTTCGAAAAAGGCACGGAGACGGAAGAGCACATTCTGAATCCGAAGACCGGCGAGACAGTGATCGATCTTCCCGAAGCCTCGCTGTCTCAGATCGACGACGCCGTTAATGCCGCCGAAAAGGCCTTCGCCGGCTGGTCGCAGACAACGCCGGGTGAGCGTTCCGGTTATCTTCTGAAGATCGCCGACGCCATCGAGAAGGATGCCGCAGCCTTCGCTGCGCTGGAGGCGTTGAATTGCGGCAAGCCGATCAAATCGGTGCTGAACGACGAAATCCCGGCGATCATCGATTGTTATCGCTTCTTCGCGGGCGCCGTGCGCAACCTGCACGCACCGGCCGCCGGCGAATATCTGCCCGGCCACACCTCGATGATCCGCCGCGATCCGATCGGCATTGTCGGCTCGATCGCGCCGTGGAATTATCCGCTGATGATGATGGCCTGGAAGCTGGCGCCGGCGATCGCCGGCGGCAATACCGTCGTCTTCAAGCCTTCCGAGCAGACGCCGCTGACGGCGCTGAAAATGGCCAAGCTGCTCTCCGAAATCCTGCCCGAAGGCGTCGTCAATGTCATCCTCGGCCGAGGCGAAAGCGTCGGCAACGCGCTGATCAATCATGCCAAGATCGGCATGATCTCGATTACAGGCGATATCGCCACGGGCAAAAAGGTGCTGCAGGCGGCCGCCAAAACGGTCAAGCGCACCCATCTGGAACTGGGCGGCAAAGCCCCGGTCATCGTCTTCGACGATGCCGATATCGATGCCGTCGTCTCAGGCATCCGCACCTTCGGCTATTACAATGCCGGCCAGGACTGCACCGCCGCCTGCCGCGTCTATGCCGATGCCAGGGTCTACGACAATTTTGTCGCCGATCTCTCCTCGGCCGTCTCCAGCATCCGCTTCAACCAGACCGACGACACCCTAAACGAGATCGGCCCGCTGATCTCCAGGCGCCAGCGCGACCGTGTCGAAAGCTTCGTCGCCCGCGCTTCCGAACACAAGCATATGGAGATCACCACCGGCGGCAAGGTCTCCGGCGACAAGGGTTTCTTCTTCACGCCGACAGTCATCGCCGGCGCGCTGCAGGACGATGAGATCGTCCGCCGCGAGGTCTTCGGCCCGGTCGTCTCGGTCACCCGCTTTTCCGATGCCGATGATGCGGTCGCCTGGGCAAACGACAGCGATTACGGCCTGGCCTCCTCGGTGTGGACCAAGGATGTCGGCCGCGGCATGAAGACGGCCGCCCGGCTGCAATATGGCTGCACCTGGATCAACACGCATTTCATGCTGGTCAACGAGATGCCGCATGGCGGCCTCAAACAGTCGGGCTATGGCAAGGACCT
Organism: Rhizobium binae; assembly: GCF_017357225.1. Classification (NCBI taxonomy): domain Bacteria; kingdom Pseudomonadati; phylum Pseudomonadota; class Alphaproteobacteria; order Hyphomicrobiales; family Rhizobiaceae; genus Rhizobium; species Rhizobium binae. The sequence continues at coordinate 3,983,789 of NZ_CP071604.1, forward strand.
GTCGACCTATGCTCTAGAGGACTACACCGCGGTGCGCCATGTGATGATCAATCACGGCTGACGGCGTAAGGAAGGATCTGGGGAGGCTCGGGCGGTCTGGCTGTAAGCGCCCGTAACTGCCGATCGCTGCGCAAGCTATTGTCCGGCGATATCGAGACCTCCACCAGCATCATCCGGCCGATCGCCTGCCGACGGTATGGAACAATTTCCCGGCTGCCGCGTCTTCTGAGGCAAAAGCAAAGGATGACGCTATGCTGAAATGGGCTCTGATATTCTTCGTGATTTCGATCATCGCCGGTTTCTTCGGTTTTTCCGGTGTTTCCGCAGCCACGGCGACCATCGCCCGCGTGCTCTTCGGCATCGCGCTGGTGATCTTCCTGATCTTCCTGGTTCTCGCGCTCATGGCCGGTCAGGCGGTCTTGTAGACCTCCACATCGCGATAGTCTTGGCGCGGCTATTTTCGAGACAGCACTCACGTTCGCAATGAGTTCGCTACATCGCCGCCCTTAGCCAAGCAGGCATGCCGGCTGTCCGCTGTTTCAGCAGATTGTCGATGGATATCGACCCCGCGCCGCAAGCTGCCAGGACGAACATCCCGCCGGCAATCGCCAGATCCTTCTCGAAATGCAGGAGCTCGTTCTGGCTGGCAAAATTCGTGTGAAACAGTAAGGCGGTCGCCAGGCAGAAAAATGCCAGTGCAAGTGCACCAAGCCGGCTGAGGAAACCCGCCGCCACGGAAAGGCCGGCGCCGAGCTGAAGTGCAATGACAGCAAATGCAACCGGCGCGGCAAGCCCTAGTTTTGCGAAAGTGTCGACGGTCGCGCTGATATCTGATGCGAGCACCGAACCTTCATGCAGGAAGATCAGCGACAGGAGCAGCCTGCCCAGGAGAAGAATGAAATCGGCCGGTTGAAACCGGCTTGAGGCGCTATGCATCACACCCTCCGATTTGCGGAGAACAGGCGGCTTGGCCGCCCGTGCTCGCGTTCATGTACTCGTCACTTGCCACCTTTGGCAGCGATGGCCTTTTGCAGGTCTTCGAGTTCTTCGCAGCCGCTTGGGCAAAGTTGCTTCAGCGATGCTACCTGCTCCTTCGCCTTCGCCATCTCGTCTGTTTCGACATAGAGCTCGCCGAGATATTCACGCGCCGCCTTGTGATCGGGTCGAAGCTCAAGTGCTTTGGTGTAGTAAGTCAGCGACGTTCTGTAGTCGCCGGTCTTGCGCAGCGTATACCCCATGAGATTATAGATATCTGCCTGTTGGTTGTCTTCGGCAAGACCGCGAAGCTCCGCCAGGGCGCCGGCATAATCCTTGGCATCGATCTTGGCGCGCACCGACGTCAAATCGGGAGCGTCCGTCGATTCCATATTATCGACAGCAAAAGCGGGAAGCGCCGTGACGGCGGAGAAACCGGCGGACGTGGCGCAGAGCCAGATGAATCCGAGAATTAGATATTTCATCATGATGATCTCCATTCGGCCTTTCAGGCCTGAACTGTCGGCATAAAGCCGTAGGCGCTTCCATCCTTGACGAAGGTGCCCGAGCCGGGAAAGGGGAAATGCGAGCCGCAAATGGCGATATTGTCGGCAATGATGCGGTCGATGAGACGGCGGCGCGTGTCGATAGCCGCCGGCCCATCCTGATCATAACTGCCCTGCCAGGCGGGGTGCGGCGCGAGCAGCGCTGGCACATACATGATATCGGCCGAGACAAGCAGTTGCTTGTTGCCGGAGGCGACAAGATAGGTCGAATGACCCGGCGTGTGTCCGGGAGCGGCAAGAAGCCGAACCCCCGGCGAAACCTCGGCCCCGTCATCCACCAGTTTCCAGTTCTTCCATTTCGGGAAGACCTCGGCGATGCGCTTGCCGGCTGGCCTGCGGCTTTCCGCAAGTTTCTCGACCCGACCAGGTTCCATCCACCAATTGTATTCGATGGCATTAACGATGAGTTCGGCGTTCGGAAAGACGGGATCGTTGGTTCCCTTTTCCATCAATCCCCAGACGTGATCCGGGTGAAAATGCGAGAGCATGATCGTGTCGATCCTCTTATAATCGATGCCGGCGGCTGCCATATTCGCCGGCAGATGTGTGGCATTTGCCTGCCATTGACCGACGCCCGAGCCGGCATCCATCATGATCAGCCGGTTGCCGAGTTTCAGGACGACCACCGTGAGCGGGATCGGCATGAATTCGGTGGTAAGCCCTGCCTTGGAAAGCGCCTCCTTAGTATCCTCGATCGAGGCATTCTTGATGAAGGTCGGGTCATGCGGTTTTTTCCAGATTCCGTCGTAGACCGCAGTGACCTCGACATCGCCGAGCTGATATTTGTAGAAGCCGACGGTCGGCTCCAGCGTTGTTGCGGCGAGCGCCGGCCCGACGAATTCGAGCTTCGACGACAGCCCGAATGCAGCGGCCGCGGCAGCCGATCCAAGGATGGCGCGACGTGACATGGTAAACATGGAATGCCTCCTCTTACCGATGAGATTTCAGCTGGCGAGGACCGCAATTGTTCGGATGCCCTCGCTGACGAACTAGATCGCCAGCCGGACGCGCTTATTCCCGATCTCTAGCGTCATTTATTCAAGCGATTGAAAAGACATCGTCATTTCTATCGTCCGCGGCCGACTATCCGGCCGCATGCAAATAAATTGGCTTCGGTTGGAATAAAACTGCGTGCCGGTCGGTCTAGATGGCAAGGGACCGCACTCCATGCCTGCGGAGTTTACCCTCAATTTCGGCTACTGTTGAGGCGGGGAGGATGATGACAGACGCCCGGATCACCTATTCCATCGCAAGCGAGTGGTTGCCACTGGCGTGGCACCATCGGAAGGACCGTATTCAGCCATCGCCACTGATCATGCTTCTCGACAGCGCGGCCCGATTGTTTCACCTGATGGTCTCGGACAAGGCGAGCGACAAGCGGGGCGTCTCGGCGGCCGACGCGACGGCACAGCATGAACTCATGCACCGCTTTCAGAGCGTGATCATTCCGCATCTTGACGCAGCCTATAATTTTGCCCGGTTCCTCAGTCGCGACGCGGATGCCGCGCAGGATATCGTCCAGGATGCGTTCCTGCGTGCCTTTCGCAACTTCGAGAGCTATCGCGGGGGCGATCCGCGCGCCTGGCTCTTTGCCATCGTGAGGAATTGCTGCCACGTCTGGCGCCAGCAGGATCGCCGCAAGGCTCGGTTCGAGCAGCATCTGAGCGATGGCGGCGACAACGAATCAGAAGAGTGCGAGATTGCCACGGAGGAAGATTCACCGGAGACGGCAACGATCCGGCGGAGCGAGCAGCAGGGTGTGCGCACGGTTATCAGCAAGCTTCCCGAGGCGATCCGAGAAATCCTTGTCTTGCGCGAGCTTGAGGATCTCTCCTACCGGCAGATCGCCGAGGTCATCGACGCGCCGATTGGTACGGTCATGTCGCGGCTTGCCAGGGCGCGCCACGAGTTTGGCGAGGCCTGGGACGCATATCAAAAGCGAGGCGGCAGATGAGTGAGGCCCCTCGGAAAGGCTGCTCGGAATGGCGCGTCATGCTGCATGGCTTTGTCGACGGCGAGCTCGATTCCGTCCACGCGGCACAGCTCGAAGATCACCTTGCCACCTGTGCAGATTGCCGGGCGGAGATGGAAAAGGTCCAAGCCGTGAGAGAGATCATCCATCAGAACGGCGTCAGATGGCGCCCGCCCGAAGCGCTGCGTTCGCATGTTCTGTCAATGCTGTCGTTTGAACAGGCTGTCGTGGCATCCAGCCTCCCGCAGACGCGTCAGGGCCCCGTATGGCGCAGCACCCTGGATTTCATCCGGCAATGGAGCTTCATTCCTTCGCTGGCGGTATTGGCGGCCAGCGCCTTCCTGTTCGTCAACGCGCCATCACAGACCGCGCTTCTGCAAGACCAGATCCTTTCCAGCCATATCAGGTCGATGATGGCTGACCATCTGACCGACGTGCTGACCTCGGATCAGCATACAGTAAAGCCATGGTTCAACGGCAAGCTCGATTTCTCGCCGCCGGTCAGCGACCTCTCTAAGGACGGCTTTCCGCTGATCGGCGGGCGTGTCGACTATATCGGCGGCCGTACCGTTGCCGCCATCGTTTATCGGCGTCACGGTCATATCATCAACCTGTTCGTTTGGCCTGCGGCATCGACCGCAGAGACCACGACGGTGCATGACGGCTACAACGTGACCCAATGGTCGGATGGCGGGCTTGCATTCTCGGCGATTTCTGATGTCGCCGCGAGCGATCTGGTCGAATTTGAGGTCCTGTTCAGAACAGCAGCGAGAGGCTAGAGCAGGCTCGCTCCGACATTGATCGCCAGCGCCACGATCGTCGTGTTGAACAGGAACGATAACACGGCATGCAGCAACGTGAGCTTGCGCATGCCGGTCGAGCTCACCGCAACATCTGCGGTCTGCGCGGCAACACCGATGGTGAACGAGAAATAGAGGAAGTCCCAATAGCCGGGCTCTTCGATTCCGTCGGGAAATTTGAGGCCACTCTCCGTGTCCGCGCCGCCGTAGAAATAATGGGCGTAGTGGATCGTGAAAAGCGTATGCAGAAACATCCAGGAGATCAGGATCGTCAGCACCGCAGCACCCGCTCGTGTCAGGACGACGTCGGGTGCCGCCTCCTTGATCGAATGGAGCTCGATGCCGATGCCGGCAATGCTGGCAATCGCAGCACCGATCGAAAGAGCCAGCAAGACGGTGTCGGAAAAGTCGAGATCCGCTGAGCGTTTCCGGATGCCCTCGACCGTCGCCCGCAGCATCTTGCGCCAGCTGAGTGCGACGAAAACGCCGGCGCTGACATTCCAGCCGAAAAGGATGTTGCCGGCGCTGATTTCCCGCGAGGTCACAGCCAAGTAGACTACCACCCCGGCGACAATGGCGATGATGAAGCTCGCATGCTTATAGGCAAGTGTCGCAAGCGAATTTGCCCGTTCCTCATCCGCCATATCGGCCTCCGACGGCATATGCCCTTGATAGCAGCGCGAAAAAGGCGCGCCTGCCAGCGGGCAGCCGCGCCTCCGATTGTTTGCCAGCGCGATCAGGCGGCGGCGAGCTGCAGTTCCTTCTGCACCATGGTGCGCAGCGTCGTCAGATCCTTGGCGAAGGCACGGATGCCTTCGGCGAGCTTTTCGGTCGCCATCGCGTCTTCGTTCATCATCCAGCGGAAGGTCTTCTCGTCGACCGAAACCTTGGCGTCGGGCTTGCGGCTCTCTGGCGAGAGCTTGCGCTCCAGCTTGCCTTCATCCTTGGAAAGTTCGTCGAGCAGGGCCGGGCTGATGGTCAGCCGGTCGCAGCCGGCAAGGGCTTCGATTTCGCCGGCATTGCGGAAGGAGGCGCCCATGACGATGGTCTTGATGTCGTTCGCCTTGTAATAGTTGTAGATGTCACGAACGGAAACGACGCCCGGATCTTCCTCGGCGGTGTAGTCCTTGCCGGTCGACTTCTTGTACCAGTCGAGAATGCGGCCGACGAAGGGCGAGATCAGGAACACCTTGGCATCGGCGCAAGCGATCGCCTGGGCCTTGCTGAAGAGAAGCGTCAGGTTGCAGTCGATGCCTTCCTTCTGCAGCACTTCGGCGGCGCGGATGCCCTCCCAGGTGGAAGCGAGCTTGATGAGAATGCGGTCCCGTTCGATGCCGCGATCCTTATAGGCGGCAATGATCGAGCGCGCCTTGGCGAGTGAAGCCTCGGTGTCGAAAGACAGGTCGGCGTCGACCTCGGTCGAGACGCGGCCGGGGACGAGCTTCACCAGTGCAGCGCCGACCGAGATGGCGAGGCGATCGGCGACGGCGGAGGAGACGGCTTCAGGATTGCCGCCCTGGGTCTTGCCCCAGGCGACGGCTTCCTTGATGGCGTCGGCAAACATCGGCGTGCCGAGCGCCTTCAGCACGATGCTCGGGTTCGTCGTGCAATCGACCGGCTTCAGGCGAGCGACAGCCTCGATGTCGCCGGTATCGGCAACGACGGTGGTAATCTCGCGGAGTTGGTCAAGCTTGGATGTCATGGTCAATAATCCTTGTTGAACTGCGACCGGCGCGAAATCCGCCCGGCAAAGGTGATCTACCGACAGGTTGTCTGCCTGCTGCAGGCGAAATGCGCACATCCGTCACGGATGTTTCATAAACGTGAAGGACAGTGGCCATGTTCCCGCGGGCAAACCGCACGCCGAACGCCAGCGATGCCGCCTGCGGCTCGAAGGCCGGTCGTGACTCTCGGCATGCCCGCACCATGTCCTCCTCGGACGGACAGAACGACTTCGTATCGCCCGGACTATCGCCATTCGCCCGAGGAAAAGTCAAGGACATTTGTGCATATCAATTGACATAAGTGTCACACCCGTCATTATCCCGGCAACAAACGCGCCGTAACAGCCGTTCATCCCAAAAAGGGATTTAGGGCAGAAATTCGGCTGGAGGAGACGTGGTCAAGCTCAAACGCGGCACGCACACCGCCTATTCCGAGGCATCCTCGCTGCGGCTGCGAGCCGCATGGCTCTATTACAACGAGGGCCTGACCCAGAAGGATGTCGCCGAGCAGCTCGGCATCAGTCGCACCACCGTCATCCGCCTGCTCGACGAGGCGATGAAACGCAGCGAAGTCCAGATCTGGATCAACGATTCGATCGGCGACTGCGTCGAGCTCGCGGTGAAGCTGGAGCGCGCCTACCGTCTCGACGAGGCGATCGTCGTGCCGTCACCGGTCCATGGCGATGTCGATACGCTGGCAAAGAATGTCGGCTTGGCGCTTGGCCAGTTCCTTTCCGAGGCCATTCCAGATGACTATACGATCGGCGTCGGCTGGGGCCGCACGATGACCGCCTCGCTGTCGAGTTTCCGGCCGCCTCGCCGGGCCAATTGTAAGGTCGTCTCACTGCTTGGCGGCATCGTCGCCGTCCACCAGACGAACCCGATCGACTATACATGGCGGCTGGCAAATCAGCTCGGCGCCGAATGCTACATGTTCCTGGCACCGCTTCTCGTCGATTCCATCGAGACCAAGCGCAATCTGATCGAAAAATGCGGGCTGGACACGATCTATCGTCTCGCCGAGAATCTCGATCTGGCGATCGTCAGCTGCGGCGATATCGGCCCGCATTCGACCTCGCTGTCGGAAGGCTGGATATCGAAGGCCGAACTGCGGGAACTGATCGACGCCGGCTGCGTCTGCGACACGATGTTCAACTTCCTCGACAAGGACGGCAATTCGGTCGACCACTCGATCAATCGTCGGGTGATGTCCGTCGATCTTGACACGCTGAAGGAGGCCAAGCACATCGTGCTTTCCTCCGGCGGCGCCCACCGCGCCATCGCCATCCGCGCGACGATCAAGCGCATCGGCTGCAACACGCTGATCACCGACGAGGGCGCCGCACGGGCGCTGCTGGAACTGGCGGAGCGATAGACGACGACCGACCCGTTGCCCGCCCGCTCAGGCGTGCGCCGATTCCCAGCCGAGCATCGCCCGCTTGCGGGTGAGGCCCCAATGGTAGCCCGTCAGTGCGCCGTTCTTGCCGAGCGCCCGGTGGCAGGGCACCACGAACGAGATCGGATTTGCGCCGACCGCCGCCCCCACGGCCCGCTGCGCCGTCGGCCGCCCGATATCGTTGGCGATATCGGAATAGGTGACAGCCTTGCCGAACGGGATTTTCAGCAGGCTCTCCCAGACGCGCACCTGGAAATCCGTGCCGATCAGCACGACGCGCAGCGGCTGATCGGAAGACCATTTGCCGGGCTCGAAGATACGGGCGGCGTACGGAACCGTCGCCTGCAGGTCCTCGATATAACAGGCGTTCGGCCAGCGGCACGTCATGTCTTCGAGGCAGGCTCGCTCGTCGCCGGAATCGCTGAAGGCAAGGCCAGCAAGGCCGCGATCGGTCACCATGATCAGCGCCACGCCGAAGGGGCAGATGTGGAAGCCGTAGCGGATCGTGAGACCTCCGCCCTTGGCTTTCCATTCGCCGGGCGACATCGCCTCATGGGTGACGAAGAGATCATGCAGGCGACTAGGCCCGGAGAGGCCGACCTCGATCGAGGTTTCCAGCAACGGCATGTCTTCCTTTCGCAACAGCCGCTTGGCGTGATCGAGCGTCACCGCCTGCAGGAAGCCCTTGGGCGAGAGACCGGCCCAGCGGGTGAATGTCTTCTGCAGCTGCGTCGGCGACTGATTGAGCCGCGCCGCGATCGCTTCCAGCGAAGGCTGGTCGCGGTAATCCTCGGTGATAAGTTCGATCACCCGGCGGACGATATCATAATCAGGGCCGTCAGGCGTGATGTCTGTGTGCAGGTTCGCAATCATATCCATCGTCTTTCTCCTTGTCACAAGGAGATAATCAATAGGCCTCGGCCAAACCACCCGATTCTTGCGGCACGCGCCTGCGCCGTTCAGATCCGCTGCTTGACAGTCGCGAGCGCCCCCTTGAAGGCCTTGGCGAAGCTTTCGCGATCATCGGGGTTGAGGAAGGAGCCGATATCCGTGCGCCGGCCCTCGCCGAAAATATGCATGGAGAGGATGCCGATCTCCTGATGCCGGCAGACGAGGAAGCGCGTCCAGAACGGGTTGAAATGATGCTCCACCATCCGCCCGGACGGCGCAAACTTGCGCACCGATACGTCGGTGCGCGAGACCGTGATCTCCTCGCGCGCCCGTCCGGAGCGGTAGTTCAGCCAGAAGGCGCCATAGAGCAGTGCGAAATCCAGGCCGAAGAAAAAGCCGATCGGCCAGGCGCCGGTGGCGATGAAGAACATCCCATAGAGAAAGCAGACGGCGCCGGACAGGATCAGCAGCACCTTAAAGCCTTGGCGGCCGAGCGAGCGGTGGGGAAAGAGCTCGGCGGCGAAAACAGGCTGCTCGTTGAAGCTGTTGGCGTTGCTTTCCGTCATGGGCGTTGAGTATAGATTCAACATGGCGAATCCGAAACTCAAATCCGTTACCAGACCATCGCAAAACTCGAATGTGATCGCCCCCCGCAAGCCGGCGGCGGCAGTGAAGACCGCCTATTCCCCGGCCGAGCGCGAGGAGATCTTCCGCCGGTTCTCGGTGCAGCGACCGGAGCCGAGGGGCGAGCTCGAGCATACCAATCCCTTCACCCTCGTCGTCGCTGTCGCGCTGTCGGCGCAGGCGACCGATGTCGGCGTCAACAAGGCGACACGCGCCCTCTTCAAGGTCGCCGACACGCCGGAAAAGATGCTCGATCTCGGCGAGGAGCGGCTGCGCGACTATATCAGGACGATCGGCCTCTATCGCAACAAGGCGAAAAACGTCATCGCGCTCTCGCAGATGCTGGTCGACGAATTCGGCGGCCAGGTGCCGGAGACGCGCGACGAGCTGGTGAAGCTGCCGGGCGTCGGCCGAAAGACGGCCAATGTCGTGCTGTCCATGGCCTTCGGCCAGGCGACGATGGCGGTCGACACGCACATTTTCCGCATCGCCAACCGCATCCGGCTTGCTCCCGGCAAGACGCCCGACGAGGTCGAGACGCGGCTGATGAAGGTGATCCCTGAACACTACCTCTACCACGCCCATCACTGGCTGATCCTGCACGGCCGCTATACCTGCAAGGCGCGCCGCCCCGAATGCGAGCGCTGTGTCATCGCCGATCTCTGCAAATCGCCGGAGAAGAGCTGGGATGTGCCGGCGCCGCTCGTCGAGCTACCTCCCCAGGTGATCGGCGAGGCCGTCGACTAAGGCCGCGATCGCCTTCTCGTAGTCCCGCCTCTCCCCACCCGCTTCGATCGCGATCGCCGCGCGGTCGAAGGCTGCCGACAGCAGCGTTGTCAGCGGGCCGAGCAGGCCGCCTGCCTCCGGCAGAAGCGCCGAAAGCCCTTCCCGCAAGCTCGCCTCCGCATGCTCCCCATCCAGTGCCGCGACCGCCGGCCGTCCGAGAACGGCTGGCGCCTCCATTAGCAGCAACCGTGTTCGCCCCGGCTGCGCCATTGCGGCAAAATAGGCCGAAGCGCCGGCGATCAGCGCCGCGCCCGGCCCATCTCCCGGCGCTGAAGACGCCTCGATTGACTTGGCCACCGCCTGCGCCTCGGACGCGATCACCGCCTGGAAAAGCGCCTTCTTGTCCTCGAAATGATGGTAAAGTGCGCCGCGCGTCACGCCCGCCGCCGCAACGATGTCCGGGGTCGCCGTTTCGGCATAACCCTTTTCGACGAAAAGGCCCCGTCCGGCGTCGATCAGCGCCCGCCTCGTCTGTTCCGTTCTCTCGCGATTGCTGCGGCTCATAAGATCTATTTACATACAAACAGTATGTATGTTAATAGCTAAAAACATACAGTCTGCATGTAAATCAGACAGGGAGGGAGAGATGAAATCGACCAGTTATTATCCGGTGATCATGACGGACGATGTCCCCGGCACCGCTGCCTTTTACAGCAGCCACTTCGGTTTTAGGGCTCTATTCGAAACCGACTGGTACGTTCACCTGCAATCGACCGAGACGGAGCACGTCGCGCTCGCCATCCTCGACAGTCACCACGAGACCATTCCTGCCGCCGCCCGCGCCGGCGTTCGCGGACTGCTGCTCAATTTCGAGGTCGAGGATGTCGATCACGCCTACGAAACCTGCCTGAAAGGCGGCCTGCCGATTTTAAGGGAGATCCGCGACGAGGAGTTCGGCCAGCGGCATTTCATCACCGCCGATCCGAACGGCGTGCTGATCGACGTGATCAAGCCGATTCCCCCGAGCGCGGAATTCGCCGCGATGTACGACGCCTCGGCGCTGCCTGGCTGAGCCTCAGGCGCGCGACCCGGTGTCGCGCGCGGAAATCAGCTTGTGCAGATGCACCATCATGCCGGCAGCAAAAAGCGGCGTCAGAAGATTGACGATGGGAATCATCAGAAACAGCGCGATCACCAGCCCGCCGAGAAAGACGGTCGGTGCATGCTTGGCCCGGAAGAGACGCGCCTCCTGCGGCGGACGAAAGCGCATGGCGGCGAACTCGAAGAATTCCCGTCCAAGCAGGTAGCCGTTCACCAGAAAGAAGGCGACCAGATTGACGCCGGGGATAAACAGCAGCAGCAAGGCCACGATATTGCCGAGGATCACCACGCCGAGGAACTTGATCGAGCTTGCCATGGCAGGACCGAGCGGCATGGCGGCGCCCGGCACGTCCTTGGGATAATCGCGTTTCTCGATGATATCGGCGACGTCATCGAGAAACAGGCCGGCGATCAGGGCCGTTACCGGCGACAAGAGCAGCGCCAGCATGAGCGCAAGTCCGATACCGGCAAGGATCGCGAAGATCAGCGCGAGCCACCCCGCCCAATCCGGCATATCCGGAACGAAGCTTGTCAGCCAGGGAAAGAGGACGGCCATAAAGGCTCCGCGCAATGCGAGCCACAGGCCAACCAGCACCAGAATCGTCAGGCCGAGCACTTTCCAGAACACCGAACGCGTTTCGGGCGCGAACAGGTTGGCGAGCGATAGGCGAACGGCGTCAAGGATCATTTCTTCAGCGTCTCCGGTTGCGCAGAAGATGTAGGAAAGGCGAATGCGACCGGCAAGAGAGAATAAAATTGCAGGCTGTAATAGAAACTTGTCGCAATATAAGTGCTAATATAATATTATGGCCAATAGAAATAAGCTTGGGCCTGAGAAGCAGCTTCCGACAATAGTTGCAAAGACAAAGGATCGCCATAGCGGATCCACGGAACGCCTCTGAGGGAAGACGGGGGAGGCCGACGTGGAAGACTTTGTGCACAAACTCAGGCAATACGTCAAAAGCGGCACGCCGGCCGAACGTCGTATTGCAAAATATTTCTCCGAACATCTGAATGACCTCCCGTTCGAGACGGCGGCGTCGGTTGCCGATCGGCTGGATCTGTCGCCGATGACCGTCGGCCGCTTCCTGCGCGCGCTCGGTTATCAGGGCCTGGACAGCGTCAAGGTGGAGATCCGCGAGACCGTGACGACATCGCCGGCGCAGTTGCAGAGCGCCATGAGTGAGTTGCAGGCGGATGCCGCGGAAGGCAAACCGCTCGCCGTGCTGGTCGCCGAACAGATCCAGGCGCTTCACCATATCTATCATCTGACGGCGCAGCCGCACTGGTCGGAAGCCGTCAGCCTGATCAGCACCGCCCGCGAAGTATCGATCGCCACCCACGCGCGGCTTGCAAGCCTCGCCAATCATTTCTGCCAGCGGCTGACACAGGCCCGCGACGGCGTGCGCGCGCTCGACAGCGCCGACAACCGTTTCGCCGACCTTTTTGCCCGGCCGGCGGTTGACGACGCGCTGCTCGTCATCATCGACTGTCGCCGCTTTGCCAAGGCGCGCCTGCTTGCCAGAACCGCGCGGCGCTACGGCTACAAGGTCGTCCTCATTTCACCCCAGCAGGCCGATTGGATGGCGGATCAGTCGAACGTCATGCTGCCCCTGCCGCCCGCCCGCGCCCCCGATCTCGACAATCTTCCGCCGCTGATCGCGTTGCTCGACTGCCTGGCGGAGTCGGTCATCCTCGAAGTCGGGGAAGAGGCCGCGCTTCGCCGCCGCCGCATGCTGGAATTCGCAACCGTCCTCGGCGAGACGGCCAACCACTGAATATATTCAAGCTGCTGCTTTCGGCGGCTACCGCATCGCTTCCAGCTCGGCGCGATGTCGATACATCGCCAGAAGACGGCGATAATCACGGTCGTAGAAAGCCTGCTTCGACTTGTCGGGCAGCCGTTCCTCGCCGCCCGGATACATCGCCTCGCCGGCCGCCGCCAAATCCTGGTGCAGGCCGCAGGCGACCGATGCCGCGATCGCCGTGCCGAGCAGCACCGCCTCGTTCATCTTCGGTACCACGACCTTGCAGCCGGTGGCATCGCTATAGAGTTCCATCAGCACCGGGTTTTTCACATGCCCGCCGGCGACATGCAGCGTATCCGGCACGTAGCCATATCCCTTCATCTTCTCGAGGATGTGGCGAATGCCGAGCGCAATGGCCACTGCAGAGCGCCAATAGAGTGCGCACAGCCCATCGAAGGAGGTATCGAGCGTCAGCCCGCTGATGGCGCCGACCGCGTGCGGATCGGCGCGTGGTGAACGGTTGCCGTGAAAATCCGGCAGCACGAAGATGCGCTCCCCGAAAGCATCGCCTTCCTCGGCCCGCAATTCGGCAATGCGCGCGACGATCCTCTGATGCAGCGCCGCCGTCGGCTGGCCGCCGGCCGCATGCATGCGGACCATATGGTCGAGCAGCGCTCCGGTCGCCGATTGCCCGGCCTCCACCAGCCAGGATTGCGGGAACACCACTTCGTAATAGGGACCCCACATGCCGTGGCTCGGTTTGCGCTCCTGCGAAAAGGCGACGATGCAGCTCGACGTGCCGGCGATCAGCGCCAGTTGGTGCTCGCGCTTGATGGGATCGGCGGCATAACCGCCGAGTGCGCCGAGCGCGCCGGCATAGGCGTCGATCATCCCGGCCGAGACATGGCAATCGGTGGTCAGCCCAAGGGCTGCCGCCGCCTCGGGCGTCAGCCGGCCGACGCTGCCGCCGACCGGCGTCGTCTCATCGGGCAGGCAACCGCGCGCCTGAAGGTCTTCGAGACCGATGCGCTGCAGGAAATCCAGCTGCCAGCCCTTTTCGAGATGGGCGAGATAATTCCATTTTGCCGTCAGCGTGCACCGCGAGCGGGCGGGCGATCCGGTCGATTTCCATGTCATGAAATCGGCGAGATCGAAGAAGTAACCGGCTTTTTCCCATGTGGCGGGAAGCTTCTTCTTCAGCCACATCAGCTTCGGCATTTCCATTTCCGGCGACATCACGTGGCCGGAATGCTCGAGCACACTGTGCTCCGTCGCCGTGCAGAAATCGGCTTCCTTCAGCGCCCGGTGGTCGAGCCAAACGATCGTATCGAAACGCTGCTCGCCACCGGTGGAAACGCTGATCTGCCGACCCTCGACGTCACGCACAACAAGCGAACAGGTGGCGTCGAAACCAATCGCGCCGACCGAGGCGGCGGCAATACCGGATTGCTCCATCGCCCCGCGCACCGCCGTGCAGGCGGCCGACCAGATGTCTTCGGAATCGTGCTCGGCGTGGTTTTCGCGCTGCCGGTTCATTGCGATCGGGTGTTCGGCCTTGGCGAGCAGACGGCCAGCGGCATCGAAGACGCCGGCGCGCGCACTGCCGGTGCCGACATCGACCGCAACCACATGATCACGCATCAAATCTTGGTCCCGTCCAGCTTATGGTTGCGGACAAGGTGTATCAAATCCGGCATGGCGTCAAACACGACTTCCGGCGAAAGCCGGTCGAGTTCGGCACGATATCCGGCGAAATTCGCATGCGATCCGCCGGTGAAGGCAAAGACCGTCATGCCCGCCGCCTTGGCGGCGGCAATACCGGCCGGACTGTCCTCGACGACGACGCAGGATCGGGGTTCGACTTGCATCTGCCGGGCCGCATGCAGGAAGAGATCGGGCGCCGGTTTGCCGCGCTTGACCATCGTTGCGCTGAAAATGTCGGGCAACCTATCGAGAAGGCCGGTGACGGAAAGCGACAGCCGGATTCGCTCCATCTGGCTGGACGAGGCGACGCAGCACGGAATACCGAGCCGGTCGATTGTCGCGGCGATTCCGTCGATCGGCTTCAATTCGGTGCGGAAGCGAGCGTAGAGATCGGTGCGGATGCGTTCGAGGAATTCCTCGCTGGCATGGATGTTGAATTCGGTTTCCAGCGTATCGATGAGCGTCGACAGGCTGCGGCCGAGAAAGCGCTCATAGGCCTGATCTTCGCTGATCGAGACGCCGAGATCGTTCATCGCGCCGACGAGGACGCTGATCGAGATCGGCTCGCTATCAACGAGCACACCGTCGCAATCGAAGATGACCAGCCGTGGTTCAGCATCAGCCATGGAAGACCCAACCTGAGTTCAATTCGCCCGCACGTCCGCGCCGCTCGCGAGGCCGGATGGATGGCGGCGCGAATGCCGCCATCCGGTCCTTACACCGCGAGCTTGCCGTCAAGATAGAGCTGCAGCGTCGCCCGGGTGCCTTTTTCCCACAGCGTTTTGAGGGCATGGGCGAAACGCTTGCGGAAGAGTTCGGATTTTGCCACCTCACCGAAAATATCGTCGAAGGCGAGGAAGGCGAACGGATCGTCCTGTGCCTTCAGCGCCGCCGCATGCAGGCGCTCGGCGCTGGCGTCATTGAAGACGATATCCTTGCCGCTGTCGGTCTTACCGGCGAAATAACGGCACCACAGCGCCGAGACCAGCGCCAGGCCGACGACGTCCCTGTTCTGGCGGAGATTGTCGAGCGTCGACGGCAGGATGAATTTCGGTTGGCGGTTCGAACCGTCCTGGGCCAGGCGTGGAATGGTGTCGGCAATCTTCGGATTGAGCAGGCGATGTTCGATCAGGGCGAAATAATCCGTCAGAGACGTGTTCGGCACCGGCGGTACGATCGGAATGATCTCGTCGTTTTCGAGTTTGGCGAGGAAGGCGCGGATGAGCGGATCTTCCATGGAGTCGTGAACGAAGTGAAGGTCCATCAGCGCCGCCGGATAGGCGATCGCTGCATGGCCGCCGTTGAGAATGCGGATCTTCATGTGCTCATAAGGCGTGACATCAGGCACGAAGGTCACGCCGACCTTTTCAAGTGCCGGCCGGCCGGCAGTGAACTTATCTTCGAGCACCCATTGCTTGAATTCTTCGCAATAGACCGGCCAGTTGTCTTCGATGTCGAAATTGTCGCGGAGGAAATCGATCTCCCGCTGGCCGGTCGCCGGCGTGATACGGTCGACCATAGCGTTCGGGAAGGCGACATTGACCCGGATCCAGTCGGCAAGGGCTGCGTCGGAAAGCGCCGCCGTGCCGATCACGGCATTGGCGGTAACCACGCCGTTATGGGGAATGTTGTCGCAGGACATGACGGTGAAGGGCACGAGGCCTTGATCCTTGCGCGCCTTCAGGCCGGCGACGATCAGCCCGAAGACGGTCTTCGGCGCATCCGGATTTTGTCCGTCGGCGGCAATCGCCGGGTGCGCCGGATTGAACGTGCCGGACGCGTCGATGAAATAACCGCCTTCAGTGATCGTCAGCGAGACGATGCGGATCTCGGGATCGGCGAGCTTGGCGATGATCGCGGCGGGATCGCCGATCGGCAGGATGTCGATCATCGGCGCGGTCACGCGCGCCGCCGTCTTGTTGTTGTCCTGCTCCACCACAGTCGTCAGGAAATCCTGCGCCGCGAGCTTTTCGCGCATGGCGGCATCGGATGGCAGCACGCCGGCGCCGACGATCGCCCAGTCATGATCGGCGCCCTGGTTGAAGAGATCGTCGAGATAGATCGCCTGGTGGGCGCGGTGGAAGTTGCCGACGCCAAAGTGCACGATGCCGGCTTTCAGCGACGCCCTGTCATATCCCGGGGTGGTAGCGGTACGCGCCGCGTCCGGAAGCGTTGCCAGCGATAATTTGCACGTCATGTTCCAGTCCTCTTGAAGGTCTTGCCGAAACGGCCGGGGCCATCGCCCGGCTCGCATGCCTGCCCCCAGCCGGCCGCCTGCATCAGATGGCAAGGCCGCCCTCGTTGAATTTGTGAATGCGCGACCTGTCCGGCGTCAGGTAAACCGTATCGCCCGCCTTGGCGGCAAAATCGCCGCTGCCGCGGGCCGTCACCATGCCGATGCCGTCGATATCGATATGCAGGAAGGTGTCGGAGCCGAGATGCTCGGCGACCACGACCCTGCCCTTCCAGTCACCGCTCTCCATCGACAACAGCATATGTTCTGGACGGATGCCGATCGTATGGGCGCCGAACTCGGCCGCGTTCTGGCCCTTGATGAAGTTCATCTTCGGCGAGCCGATAAAGCCGGCAACGAATAGGTTGCGCGGGCGGCTGTAGAGTTCCAGCGGCGAGCCGACCTGCTCGATATTGCCCCTGTTCAAGACGACGATCTTGTCAGCCATGGTCATGGCCTCGACCTGGTCGTGGGTGACGTAGACCATCGTCGTCTTCAGCTGCTGATGCAGTTCGCTGATTTCGAGGCGCATGTTGACGCGCAGCGCTGCGTCGAGGTTAGACAGCGGCTCGTCGAAGAGGAAGGCCGAAGGCTGGCGCACGATGGCGCGGCCGATCGCGACGCGCTGGCGCTGGCCGCCGGAAAGCTGGCGCGGCTTGCGCTCCAGATAGTCGGTGAGATTGAGCACCCGGGCGGCATCCGTCACCTTGCGGTCGATCTCAGCCTTGTCGACGCCCGCCATTTTCAGCGGGAAGGCGATGTTGTTGCGCACGCTCATATGCGGATAGAGCGCGTAGGACTGGAACACCATGGCAAGGCCGCGTTCCGACGGCGCCTTTTCAGTGGCGTCCCTGCCGTCGATGACGATCTTGCCGCCGGAGACGTCCTCCAGACCGGCGATCAATCTCAACAGGGTGGACTTGCCGCAGCCCGATGGGCCGACGAAGACGACGAACTCGCCGTCCCTGATGTCGAGATCGATCGAAGGGATGACCTTGGCTTCGCCGAAGACCTTGGAAACCTTCTGAAGGGTAATGCTGCCCATGTTTGTCTCCCTTTTCTTATTTCACTGCGCCGAAGGTCAGGCCGCGGACGAGTTGTTTCTGGCTGAACCAGCCGAGGATCAGGATCGGCGCGATCGCCATGGTCGAAGCCGCCGAGAGCTTGGCGTAGAACAGGCCTTCCGGGCTGGAATAGGAGGCGATGAAGGCGGTCAGCGGCGCCGCCTTGGAGGCGGTGAGGTTGAGCGTCCAGAAAGCCTCGTTCCAGGCGAGGATGATGTTCAGAAGCAGTGTCGAGGCGATGCCGGGCACCGCCATCGGCGTCAGTACGTAGACGATCTCCTTTACCAGCGACGCCCCGTCCATGCGCGCCGCCTCGAGGATCTCGCCGGGGATTTCCTTGAAATAGGTGTAGAGCATCCAGACGATGATCGGCAGATTAATCAGCGTCAGCACGATCACCAGCCCGATACGTGTGTCGAGCAGGCCGGAATTGCGGAACATCAGATAGATCGGAATCAGCGCGCCGACCGGCGGCATCATCTTGGTCGAGAGCATCCACATCAGCACGTCCTTGGTCCGCTTGGTCGGCGAAAACGCCATCGCCCAGGCGGCCGGGATTGCGATGATCAGGCCGATGAGCGTCGAGCCGAAGGAGATGATCACCGAGTTCGTGAAGTGGCTGAGATAGTTCGACCGGCTCTGCACCTCAGCGTAGTTCTCCGTCGTCCAGTGGAAGAACAGGAACTGCGGCGGCGAGGCGATGGCGTCGGCTTCCGACTTGAAGCTCGTCAGGAAGGTCCAAAGGATCGGGAAGAAGATCAGGATGCCGAGCGTCCAGGCGATCGCGGTGACGATGAGCTTGTGCTGCGTTGTGACTTTTCTGGCCATCTCAAGCCTCCAGATTCTTGCCGACGAGGCGCACGAGGAAGATCGCGACGATATTAGCCAGCACGACCGCGACGATGCCGCCCGCCGAAGCGCCGCCGATATCGAACTGCAAGAGCGCCTGCGCATAGACGAGATAGGTGAGGTTGGTGCTGTCTGTGCCCGGCCCGCCATTGGTGGTGACGAGGATTTCGGCGAAGACCGACAGCAGGAAGATCGTCTGGATCAGGATCACCACGGTGATGGCACGGGCCATATGCGGCAGGATGATATAGATGAATTTCGAGATCGCCCCGGCGCCGTCCATCTCGGCCGCCTCCTTCTGCTCCTCGTCCAGCGACTGCAGCGCCGTCAGCATGATGAGGGTGGCGAAGGGCAGCCATTGCCAGGCGACGATGAGAATGACGGAAAACAGCGGCGCATTCGCCAGCCAGTCGATCGGCTGCAGGCCGAGCGCCTTGGCAAGATGGGCGAAGAGGCCGTTGACCGGGTTCATGAACATATTCTTCCAGACCAGTGCCGCCACCGTCGGCATGACGAAGAACGGCGCAATGACAAGGATGCGCACGATGCCTTGTCCATACATCGGCTGGTCGAGCAGCAGCGCGAAAGCGATGCCGCCGATAACGGTGATGACAAGAACGCCGGCGACGAGCAGCAGCGTATTGAGCAGCGCCGCGATAAAGGCCGGATCGGACAGGAAATATTCGTAGTTGAGCAGACCGACGAAGCTCTCCATGCCGGGGCTGAGCAGATTGTAGTTCAGCGTCGAGAAATAGATCGTCATCGCAAGCGGAACGATCATCCACGCAAAGAGGAGCAGCACGGAGGGCGCAATCATCAGGCGCGCTGCGGAGCGAGTGTGCAAGGTTGCCATGGCAATCACCGATCTGGTCTGACGCGGGGAGCGGCCGCAGGAAAGTTCTGTCTGGAAAAGAGGCCGCCGATGCGGTTCGGGCGATCGGCGGCCCAGAGGGGCGGATTGTCAAGGATCCGCCTCTTCTCAGGAGGTTTTACTTAATGTAGCCGGCCTTGGTCATTTCCCGGGTTGCCAATTGCTGTGCGCTCTTCAACGCCTGATCGACCGAAATCTGGCCGGCAAGCGCTGCCGAGAACTGCTGGCCCACCGCCGTGCCGATGCCCTGGAATTCCGGGATCGCCACGAACTGAACGCCGACATAGGGGACCGGCTTGACGGTCGGCTTGGTCGGATCGGCCGAGTTGATCGAGTCGAGCGTCATCTTGGCGAACGAAGCCGCCTTCTGGTAGTCCGCATTCGCATAGAGCGACTTGCGGGTGCCCGGAGGTGCATTCAGCCAGCCTTCTTTCTCGGCGACGAGGTTGCTGTATTCCTTGCTCGTCGCCCAGGCGACAAACTTCTCGGCAGCTTCCGCTTTCTGCGTACCTGCCGGGACGGCGAGGCTCCAGGCCCAGAGCCAGTTGCCACGCTTGCCGAGGCCCTTGTCCGGGGCGAGCGCAAAGCCGACCTTGTCGGCGACCTGCGACTGCTTCGGATCGGCGACGAAGGAAGCGGCAACCGTTGCGTCGATCCACATGCCGCACTTACCAGTCTGGAAGAGTGCCAGGTTTTCGTTGAAACCGTTGGAGGAAGCGCCCGGAGGGCCGGCGTCCTTCATCAGCTTGACGTAAAAATCGAGCGTATCCTTCCACTCCGGCTGATCGAACTGCGGCTTCCACTTCTCGTCGAACCAGCGCGCGCCGAAGGAGTTGGACATGGCTGTCAGGAAGGCCATGTTCTCGCCCCAGCCGGCCTTGCCACGCAGGCAGATGCCGTAGATTTCCTTGTCCTTGTTGGTGACCTTGCGGGCTGCGTCCGCGATGAAGTCCCAGGTCGGGGCATCGGGCATCTTCAGCCCGGCGGCGTCGAACAGGTCCTTGCGGTACATCACCATCGAGCTTTCGCCGTAGAATGGCGCCGCATAGAGCTTGCCGTCCACGGTCAGGCCGCTTCGGATCGCCGGCAGCAGGTCGTCGACGTCGTAATCGGCGCCGAGATTGTCGAGCGGCAGCAGCCAGCCCTGCTTTGCCCAGATCGGAACCTCATAGGTGCCGATCGTCAGAACGTCGTACTGACCGCCCTTGGTCGCGATGTCGGTCGTGACCTTCTGGCGCAGCACGTTTTCTTCGAGGGTTACCCATTCGAGGTCGATGCCGGGATTCTTCGCCTTGAAGTCATCCGTCAGCTTCTGCATCCGGATCATGTCGCCGTTGTTGACGGTCGCGATTGTCAGCGTCTCGGCCGAAGCCATGCCGGCAAACGCCAGTGCCGAGCAGGCGCCCAGCAGAATAGTTCTCAATGTCATATCTTCCTCCCAGAAGACGAGGTGTGAGCATTCGCTTTGCTCATGGGCAATTACTCAGCAAACGGCATAAAATGTCAATCGACAATCGTTGCTGCGGTGCCGAACATCCTATCTATCCATCTGATTCAGAAGAAGAATTTTTTGCTCAGTTCTTGAGCAAAAACTCAGCGGTCTCTTCGTCGGTGATCAATCCATTGATTTGATGGCCCACAACAGCCGCCCTGATCGCCTTGAATTTGCGTTTTCCCTTGGCGAGCCCGATGACCATCGATGCCTCGCGCGACGGGATCGGCGCGGACGCGACGCGCTCGTTGATCGGGTTGTCAAGCAACCTGCCGTCGGCATCGAAGATCCAGCCGCAGATCTCGCCGACCGCGCCGCCACGCATCAGCTCCATCATCTCGTCCTTCTCGAGGAAACCGTCGACGCAAAGCGGACCGTCGATGCCGAGCTCGCCGATGCCGACGAAGGTGACGTCGGCCTGGGCGCTCATGTCGAGCGTCGAGCGCACCAGTTGCTGGCCGTGCAGCAGTTCCCGCTCCTCGGCCGAGGAAACGAGCACCGGCAGCGGCATCGGATAATGCCTCGCCTTCACCGCATCCGCCATGCTGAAGATGACGTTGTAATAGGCGGCCGAACCGTCCGGCGCGATATTGCCGGTCAGCGAGACGATGCGGTGATTGGGACATTCGATCGCCGGGAGCTGGTCGACCGCCGCCTTCAGCGTGCGGCCGGTGCCGACCGCAAGCACGATCGGCTCCGTCCGCTTCAGCCAGCGCTCGATCTCGGCCGCCGCCGCCTCGGCAATGCCGATGGTGGTCGAGGAGGAGCCGGGGTCGCTCGGCACCACCTCCACATGTTTCAGCCCGAATTTCCGCCGCAGCTGACTGCCGAGTTCAAGACAGGCGGCGATCGGATGATCGAGCCGCACCTTGATCAGGCGCTCGGCGACCGCAAGAGACACTAGCCGCTGCGCCGATTGTCGCGAGATCCCCATCGCGGCGGCGATTTCGTCCTGCGTGCGCCCGGCGACGTAATAAAGCCAGCCGGCACGCGCCGCATCGTCGAGCCGTGCAGGGGTCTCGGATCTTTTTGCCATCTACTGCCTACCACGCAAAGTGCGCCGGCTTGCCGCCGCCGAATATGATGTCGAGTCTGTACCGCGCCAGATCAAAACAAAAATCCTGAAAATGTCGAGCCTGTTGACAGAGGCCCTGCCCGAATAACCGCTTCTATTCAGGCAAACCACTGCATGACGAGATAGATCCCCGCCTTGACGAGGCCGTAGATCACGCTGCCGGCGACGGCGAGCGACACCGCCGTCATGATGAAGCCGATGAGCGCGAAGAGTCCGTCGCGGCCCATGATGCCGAAGGCGAAGACCGAGATCGTGACCGCCGGCAGGATGTTGCCGAGCGGAACCGGCAGCACCAGCACGATCGACAGCAGCAAGCATGCGAGACCGGCGAAATACTCTGCCGGCGGTTCGGCGAAGATGGCAAGCCTCGGCTTCAGCATGCGTTCGGCCCAGGCGAGCCAGCCATGGATGCGGATGACGATGCTTTCGAAATTCTCCCGCCGCACCGAACGGTCGGCGATCGCCTTCGGCAGCCAGGGTCTCAGCCCGAAGGTCAGCTGCGCCGCCAGGAACACCAGCGGCGCACCAAGCAGCGCCGAGGTGCCGGGCGGCGTCGGAAAGGCATTCGGCAAGGCAAAGATCAGCATCAGCGCGCTGATCGCCCTGTCGCCCATCGTCTGGAACAGATCCCCGATCGAAATCCGCTCCCGGCTGCGGTCGGCGGCCAGCTGCCGCAGGATGGCTGAGAGGCGCCGGCCTTTGGGACGTGGCGGACGTGGTCTTCTGCGTCTTTGGGAATTGGCGTTTTCGATGGTCATGATACCGGTGAATGATGCAAGTGCAGGCTTCGATTTTGGTCGCGCAATATGCCAAATGAATGACTTATGCGGTCAGAAATTGCGGCACGACCCTGAACCCGATGCGGGAAGGAAGGCTTGTAATTCCCCGCCAACAGTGCGAGCAGACGGCATAGACCAGGAAAGCGGCAGAGCAAAAATGATCATTTCGTTCGACATCGGCGGCTCCGCAATCAAGGGCGGCATCGCCCGCTCCGAGACAGATATCGTTCCCCTCGGACGCCGGCCGACGCCGAAGGACGACTTCGCCGCGTTCGTCGACACCCTTCGCGCCATCATCACCGAAACCGGGCAACAGCCGAGCCGCATTGCGCTGTCCATCGCCGGCGTCGTCGATCCCGACACGCAGCGGCTGATCTGCGCCAACATTCCCTGCATCCATGGCCGCACGCTGGCCGCCGATCTCGAAGCCGAACTCGGTCTGCCGGCACTGATCGCCAACGACGCCGACTGTTTTGCAATGGCGGAAGCCGGCCTCGGCGCCGGCCTTGGCCACCGCATCGTTTTCGGCGCCATTCTCGGCACCGGCGTCGGCGGCGGATTGGTTGCCGATGGGCGACTCGTCAACGAAACCGGCGGCTTTGCCGGCGAATGGGGACATGGTCCGATCATCGCCGCCGCAGCCGGCAATCCGCCTGTCGCGATTCCCGCCTATACCTGCGGCTGCGGCCAGAAAGGCTGCGTCGATACCGTCGGCGGCGCCCGCGGCCTGGAGCGCCTGCACAAGACGCTGCACGATCTCGACTTTTCCAGCGAAGAGATCATCGGCCAATGGCGGCAGGGCGAGGAAAAGGCGACACGCACCATCGACGTCTATGTCGATCTCGTCGCCTCGCCCTTGGCGCTAACGGTCAACATCACCGGCGCGACCATCGTGCCGGTCGGCGGCGGTCTGTCCAACGTCGAGCCCTTGCTCGCCGAACTCGATCGCGCCGTGCGTGCCCGGATCCTGCGCAAATTCGACCGCCCGCTGGTAGTGCCCAGCCAATGCCGTATCGAACCCGGTCTGATCGGCGCTGCATTGTTGGGGCTGAAAGCAGAGGCAGCCGCTCTTTAAAGAGTTGGCCACATCCGCACGATCGCTGCGAACCGATCCCAGTCCTTGCGTGTCAACGGCGTCCACGCCGCTTCGGCGATTGCCGGGAGGCGCGGAAAAACCAGCCGGTTGAACGTGGCCCGCGAAGCGACGTTGCCGCTCCAGATGCAGGCCTGGATGCCACGTATCTTGTCGCTCAAGGCCTCGGGCAGCTCCGCCTCGGCCTCATAGGCATAGGTGCGTTCCGGTGGCGTGACATCAGCCCAACTCGCCCCGCCCCAGGCCTCAGCCTGGGCCATGTCGAGATAGTAGGCCTGTCCCGGCGTCACCACCACGTCGTAGCCGTCTTCAGCGCCTTGATCGCATCCGGCCGGGTCTCTTCAGCGGCATAAAGGATGGCAGCCAGATCTCCCGCCTTCAGCCCGAGCGACAGTGGCCGGGGCAACAGCGCATAGGGTTGTTCGACCCTGCCCCGCGGCAGCAGCGGCGGCGCCGCACCGCCATCCCGGCCTTCGAGCATGAGACCGCCGAAACCGACCGCGACGCGACGGCCGTCGCCGAGCGTCAGCCAGGCCGATCTGATGCCGTCGGTCCGATGTTTTGGTTCGTCGGCCAGCCCATCGACGGTGAACCGCCAGCGTCCGCCCGCAGGAATGCTCAGCCCCTCGGGCGGCAGGAATTCGTGGAAGCTCGCGACCTGCCGCGTTAGGCTGGCACCGTCGCAGACATGGGCGTCGGCAATTCGCGTCTGCGACCGATAGGCAAGCGAGAAGCCGGAAAGCGGCTCGGACGAAGGATTGAAGAGCGTCAGGGTCAGGCGTCCGGCACCCCCTTCGACCGGGTTCCAGCTCGCTTCCAGATGGTAATCGGCCATGATCGTGCCTCCCCGCCCATTGATCCGCGGCTATGCATGCCCGGATCGCTGCGAGTCGCTCGGCATGTTTTCGCAAGCTTAGCTTTTTCGAGACGGCAATGGAATCGGCTGCCGGAGTTCAAGGCGGAACGACCTCAGCAGATTTGCGGGAATTACAGCGCAACCCCCGCAAAGGAAAACGGCGCGGCTTTCGCCGCGCCGTCCTCACTCGGCTGCCAACGCCGGCGGATGTCTGTCATCCGCCTCTTCCTGGATGGCGTCGGCATCTCGGCCTGGCTCGTCCTTTGCCTTCGGCTCCCGGCCGAAGAAAAGGGCGTAACCGGCGGGCAGAACCAGAATGGTGAGCACTGTCGCAACCAGGATGCCGCCCATCATCGCGTAGGCGAGCGGCCCCCAGAAGACGCCGCGCGAGATCGGGATCAGCGCCAAGACGGCGGTCAGCGCCGTCAGCATGATCGGCCGGAAACGCCGCACGGCAGCACCAACGATCGCCTCCTGCCGGTGCATGCCGGCCTTGATATCCTGGTCGATCTGATCGACCAGGATGATCGAGTTGCGCATGATGATGCCGAGCAGCGCGATGACGCCGAGGATCGCCACGAAGCCGAAAGGCGCGCCGCTGATCAGCAAGGCGGCCGCAGCACCTATGATGCCGAGCGGACCGGTGGCGAGCACCAGCATCGCCTTGCCGAAATGCTGCAGCTGCACCATCAGCAGCACGATAATGACGGCAAGCATGATCGGCGCCTTGGCGGCGATCGACATCTGGCTTTCCGCCGCATCCTCGGCACCGCCCTGGATCTCGACCTTGTAGCCGGTCGGCAGGCTGTCGCGCAGGTCCTTCATGTCGGCATACATTTTCATCACCACGTCGTTCGGCTGCACGCCATCGGGCAGCGTCGCACGGATGGTGATGGTCGGCAGCCTGTTGCGCCGCCATTCGATGCCCTGCTCCATGACAGGCACGACCTTGGCAACCTGCGAGACCGGCACGAAGCCGCCGAAATCCGTCGGGACATAGACCGAATTGACCGCCGATAGCAGTGAGCGGCTGGCATCCGGCTCACGGGCGACGATCGAGACTGTCTCCTCGCCGTCGCGGAAATCGTCGAGCGGGGCGCCGGACATGGCGGTCTGCAGCATCTGCCGTACCCGCTGCGAGGTGACGCCGAGCGCCCGGGCGCGATCCTGGTCGATCACCAGCTTCATCGCCGGCACCTGTTCCAGCCAGTCGTCGTGGATGGCTCCAAGCATCGGGTTGGCTGCAAAGCGAGCCTTCACCTGGTCGGCGATTTCACGGACTTCCTGACGGTCAGGGCCCATGACGCGCATCTGCACCGGCCAACCTGTGGGCGGGCCAAGGAACAGGCGGTCGACCTTGCCGCGGATCGAGGGGAAATCTTCCGCAAGAATCGTGCGCAGCTTGAGGATCAGCCGTTCGCGCGCCGGCTCGTCCTTCGCCATGACCAGAAGCTGGGCGAAGTTCGGGTTGCGCAGCTGCTGGTCGAGCGGCAGGAAGAAGCGCGGCGCGCCTTCGCCGATATAGGTGGCGATGAACCGCTTGTCGGGATCATCCATCATCTTCGCTTCCAGCGCCTTGGCCTGAACCTCGACCTCCTTGATGCTGGTGCCCTCGGGCAGCCAGAGATCGACGAGGATTTCCGGTCGCGAGGATTGCGGGAAGAAATTCTGCGGAATGAACTGGAAGGCCCAGAGGCTGGTGACGAAGGTGCCGAGCGTCAAGAGCAACACGATGACCCGGTGGCGAACCGCCCAGCCCACCGTGTCGCGCAGCCGGCGATAGAAACGCGTGTCGAAGGCGTCGCGATGCTCGCCTGCGTGATGGCGCTGCTTGAGGATCATATAGCCGAGCCACGGCGTGAAATAGACCGCGACGAACCACGAGGTCACCAGCGCGATGCCGACGACGTAAAACAGCGAACGCACATATTCGCCGGCCGTCGACGCCGCGAAGCCGACGGGAATGAAGCCGGCCGTGGTGATCAGCGTGCCCGTCAGCATCGGGAAGGCGGTCGAGGAATAGGCGAAGCTTGCCGCCTCGATCTTTACGAGCCCCTCCTCCAGCTTCCGCTCCATCATCTCGACGACGATCATCGCATCGTCGACGAGCAGGCCGAGCGCGATGATCAGCGCCCCGAGCGAGATGCGCTGCAGGTCGATGCCGAGTTCGTTCATCAGCGCGAAAGTGGCGGCGAGCACCAGGGGAATGGCGATGGCGATGACAAGGCCCGAGCGCCAGCCGATCGACAAGAAGGAGACGACAAGCACAATGGCAAGCGCTTCGCCGAGCGCATGCATGAACTCGCTGATCGCATCGGTCACCACGTCGGGCTGGTTAGCGATCTGGTCGACGGCCACACCGTAAGGCAGCGCTTCCTCGAAGCGCTGATAGGTCGCCTCGACGTCCTTGCCGACATCGGTCACGTTGAAGCCCTTGGCCATGACGACGCCGACCTGAACGCTATCATGACCATTGAAACGGTACTTGCGTTGATAGGGGTCCTCCAGGCCGGAGCTGACGGTGGCGATATCGCCGAGGCGCGTCACCTGGCCGCCGGCGCGAAGGCGCAGCTCACGGATATCGGCCGCCTTTTTCACGTCGCCTTCGACGGAGATTCGCACCGAGCGCAGGCCGGTATCGACGGAGCCGGCCGGATCGACATTGTTCTGGCCCTTGACGGCGTTCTGCAGGTCGAGAATCGTCAGACCCCGCTCGGCGAGCGCCTTGGACGAGACGTCGATATAGATCTTCTCCGGCTGGTCGCCGATGATGACGGCCTTCTCGACGCCCGGCGTCGTCAGCAGCATGTCGCGTGCCTGAATGGCGAATTTCTTCAGTTCCGGATAGGAATAGCCGTCGCCGCTGATCGAATGCAGCGTGATGAAGGTATCGCCGAATTCGTCGTTGAAATAAGGGCCGAGCAAACCCTGCGGCAGTTCGCTGGAGATGTCGCCGACCTTCTTGCGCACCTGATAGAAGGCATCCGCCACGTCCTTCGAATTCGTGTCGCCCTTGACCTGCAGGGTGATGATCGCGCTGCCCGCCCGCGTATAGGACTTGACCCAGTCGATATGCGGGGTTTCTTGCAGCTTTCGTTCGATCTTGTTGACGACCTGGTCTTCCATCTCCTGGATGGAAGCGCCCGGCCAGATCGCCTGGACGACCATGACGCGGAAGGTGAATTCTGGATCCTCGCGCTGGCCCATGCGCATCAGGCCGAGCACACCGGTAATGATGATCAGGCCGAAGAGGAAGCGGGCGATGCTCGGATGGCCGATCGCCCAGCGCGACAGATTGAAGGGCCGCTTTTCAGTGGTGGTGGCATCCATCGTTTTCTTCCCTTTGCGACGCGATCAGCGGACCGCCTGGTCCGTGGCGGCCAGGGCCGATTGCTGGTCCGGCACCTTCACCTTCAGATTTTCGCTCATGAACTGCGTACCGGCGGCAACGACGAGATCGCCGGTATCGAGGCCTTCGGTTACATGCACACCGTCGCCGGTGAAATCGGCGACCTTGATGTCGCGGCCATGCACGGTCGCCGTGTCGCGGTCGACGGTCCAGACCATCTTCTTGCCGTCCTTTTCAGCCAGCGCGCTGAGCGGGATCGAGACATAGCTGTTGCCATTGCTGATATCGGCCTCGATCGTCGCCGTCATGCCGAGAAGCACGCGCGGATCGTTCGGCAGGCTCACCCGAACCGCAAAGGTGCGCGACTGCTGGTCGGCGCTGCCGGAAACCTCGCGCACCTTGCCGTCGAGCACCAGCTTGTCGTCGGCCCAGAAGCTTGCCTTGACCGTCTTGCCCGGCTTGAATTCGGCGATGTCGTTTTCCGGGACCGCAATCTGCACTTCCTTCTCGCCATCGACGGCAACGGTGACGACGGGGGTGCCGGAGCCGACGACCTGGCCGATATCGGCGTTGATCGCCGTGACGATGCCGTTCTGGCCAGCCTTGAGTTCGGTATAGCTCACCTGGTTCTTCGCCTGGTCGAGCGCCGAGAGCGCGGCATCGCGCTGCGAAATCGCCTGGTCATGGCTAAGGGCTGCCTGTTCGAGCTGCGACTTGGGGGCGACGCTCTTGTCGAAGAGCTGCTCGGCGCGTTTGTTGGCGAGATCGGCGGTTTCGACCCCACGTTCGGCCGCCGCGAGATTGGCCTCCGCCGTCTTGACCGCCAGTTGGTAATCCGTGGCATCGATGCGGGCGAGCGTGTCTCCCGACGTTACCCGATCGCCGATATCGACGAGGCGTTCGGTAATCTTGCCGGCGACGCGGAATCCGAGATTCATCTCCGTGCGTGCCTTGACCGAACCGGAATAGTCGAGCTTGCGTGTGTCGCCGGCCCTGGCGATCTCGACGACCTTCACCGGCCGGATGACCTCTTTCACCTCGGCCTTCTCCTCCGAGCAGGCGGAAAGGCCGATGCCGACCACGCTGACGAGCGCCAGGCTCAGAGCGGACGGCATGCGATGGCTGAGGGTCTTGAGCGAAAACATCGTCCGCACTCCTGGATCGTTTCGGGGGTATCGACGGCGGCTGCCGTCGGCTATTTCTTGAGCGCCCTGATGACGTAGTCGATCAGTTCGTCGACGGCAGCACGGTTGGTTTTCGCAAGACATTGCGCCACCATCTGCGGGTGGCAGAGGTTGACCGTCGCCGCGCCGAAGCAGCGCGAGGCGACCACCGGATCCTGCTCAGCGAACTCGCCGGCGGCGATGCCTTCGGCGATGATTTCGGCAATCAGATCATGGACGCGATCGATATGTTTCTCGATGACATGCCAGTCGCGCTCGATCGCGACCACGATCATCTCGTGCACCTTCATCTCGTCGAGCATCGTATCCATCGTCCATTGATACTGAGTCTCGACATAGAGGCGCAGCCGTTCGCTGGCGCTGAGCGGCTGGTGGCGGACGTCATAGGCGAGCTGATAGCAGGTGGCGAGCATGCGCCCGCAAAGTGCCTGATGGATCTCCACCTTCGAAGCGAAGAACCGATAGATATTGGCGGGAGACATGCCAAGATCGCGGGCGATATCGGCAACTGTCGTCTTGCTGTAGCCGTAGTGACGGAACAGCCGCTCGGCCGCGTCAAGAATGCGCGTGACATTCTCCTGCCGCGTGACATCGAGCGTATTTTCCGCGATGTCGTTCATGAGTTTCAAAGCCTCGACTTACGACTGACGATTTTTGAATTTCGTCAGTCGTAAAACATCAGGAATCTCTTGTCAATGCACCTACTGACCCTGACGGCTTGAGCATGATCAATTTCGAAGCGAGGTGGCTACGAACGTCAACACAACGAAAAGTGCCGCGACGTCAGACGCGCGGCACGTCGTCGACGCAAATAAATCAAGCGAGCTTGACGTCCAGCGTGATCGGAACGGCTGCGAGCGCCTTGGAAATCGGGCAGCCGGCCTTGGCCTTGTTGGCCAGTTCGGTGAAGGTCGCCTCATCGGCACCGGGGATGCGGCCGGACAGCGAAAGATGGATGGCGGTGACGGCAAAGCCGCCCTCGACGCTTTCGAGCGTCACCTTGGCCGAGGTTTCCATATGTTCGGCCGTGAAGCCGGCTTCCCCGAGGATCAAGGACAGCGCCATGGTGAAGCAGCCGGCATGGGCGGCACCGATAAGTTCTTCCGGATTGGTGCCGGGAATGCCTTCGAAGCGGCTGGCAAAGCCGTAGGGATAGTCCGTCAGCGCGCCGCTCTGCGTCGAGATCAAGCCTTTGCCGTCCTTGAGTCCGCCGGCCCAATGAGCCGAAGCCGTACGATTGATCTGCATGCCGTCCTCCTGTTTTCGATTGTGCTTTCAGGAAGCGGCAGGGCGCCGCTCCGTGCCTGCGGGAGATCAGATTGCCCGCGATGGGCAATATAACGCTCTATCTTCGGAAGACGACAGGCTTGTAAAAGTCGACGTGCCTGAAGTGTTCAGACGGAATGCTGCAGGACGCTGAGGCCACCATCGATCGTCAGGCAGGTGGCGTTCATGAACGGGCATTCGTCGGAGATCATGAAGACGGCCGCCATGGCGATCTCCTCCGGCGCAGCAATACGCCCGCCCGGATGCAGTTTCATCGTCTCGGCCTTGGCGGCCTCCGGATCGGGGAAGCTGTTCCAGTAATCGATCACCTTCTGCGTCGAGACATAACCCGGCGCCAGCGCGTTCACGCGGATATTGCGGGCCGCATATTCGAGCCCGAGAGATTTCGTCATTCCCAGCAAGGCGTGTTTTGCGAGAGGATAGGGAAATGTGTGCGGGATGATGGTGAAGGCATGCGTCGAGGCGATGTTGAGGATGACGCCGCCGCCCTGTTCGATCAGGCCCGGCAGCACCGCCTTGCAGCAATTCCACGCGCCCTTGAGGTTGATGTCGAAACAGCGGTTCCATTCGTCGTCGCTCGTCGCAAGCGGCTCGGCGAAAACATTGACGCCGGCATTGTTGACGAGCGCGTTCAGCTGTCCGATTTCTTCCTTCGCCTCGGCAACCACCCGCGTGATCGTTCCGGCATCGGTTATATCGGCCGGCAGATAACCCACCCGGGCGCTGGTGCTCGCGAGATCTGCCGCCGCCCGAGCCAGCAGCGCCGCATCGCGGTCCACGAGATAGACGGCCGCATCCTCGCTGATAAACGCCTTCGCGATCGCAAGGCCGATACCCTGCGCAGCGCCCGTTATCAGGATGTTCTTGCCGTGCAGGCGGTTGCTCATCATCTTCCCTCCGGTTGAACCGGCAGCGCCGACAGATCGATCGTCACCTTGCCGGAAAGTACCTCACCCCTCGCAAGCGGCATGAGGCCGCCGAATTCCGGCAGGTGATGGCCGTTCGGCAGATGGCTCATCGGCTCGAGACAGAAGAAATCCGTGCGGTCGATCCGCATATACAGCATGAACCGGCCGAGCGCGGCGTCGGCCTCCAGCGCCGCCTGAAATCCAAGTTCCGGCCAGGCGATGGCCGCTCGCCCGTCCCATCCCTCGAAGGCATTGTTCATCCACAGCCGCGGCAACGGCTTGCCGGAGCTGAAATCGAAATCATCAGGGACCGCACCGGGTTCTCCGGGGAGATGGTCGTGCCGCTCGTTCCAGAAGCGGTCGGCGGCAATCGTCAATCGCGTTTCCGGCGTCCTGACGAAGAAGGGATGCTGGCCCAGCCCGAAAGGCAGAGCCGCCTCACCTCGGTTCTCCACGGAGAGCGTCAGCGCCAGCCGATTGCCGGCAAGACGGATCTCCTGCCGGGTGAGATAGGCGTAGGGCGAAATGCTGTCGGCATCTTTGGAAAAGCTGAGTTGCACATGCTCGGGGCTCGATTCCTCCAGCCGCCAAAGGCTGATCCAGCCGTCGCCGTGCAGGTAGAGAGAATCGTGACAATTTCGCTGGAAGGCATAGTCGCGTCCACCGAAGGACATGGCATTGCCTCCCACCCGATTGCCGAACGGCACCATTGGAAAATTCGCGAAGATCCCGTCTGGGCCGCCGGCCGGAAGGAGAAAGGGCTTGCCCCGAAACGTTGCGGCGGTGACGGCAGCGCCCCAGAGGCTGACCCGGACCGAGAGGTCGCCGTGACTGAGCTCGATTTCATCTCCGCCATGTCCGTTGCTCATCCACGCCGTCCTACCGCCGAAGACCTCAGATTGTCGAGCAGCACCGCGATCAACAGGATCAGCCCGCGCACGACATACTGATAGAATGCCTGGATATTGAGGAGATTCATAACGTTTTCGGCAATGCCCATGATCAGCACGCCGACAATGACGCCGCTCATCGCCGCCCGGCCGCCGGCCAGCGACACCCCGCCGAGGACGCAGGCCGAAATGACCGACAGCTCGAGCCCCGTCGCCGCGTTCGGCTGGCCGGAGGTGATGCGTGAGGCGAGCAGGATGCCGGCAATGCCGCAGACGAGGCCCTGCAACGCAAATATCCAGATGCGCGTGTTGACGACATTGACCCCGGCAAGCCGGGAGGCCTCGGGATTGCCGCCGATCGCCAGCGTATTCTTGCCGAAAACGGTGCGATTGAGGACGAAACCGAAGACCACGAAGAGGATCAGCATGATCCAGATCGGTGTCGGCACGGTGAAGAAGCGCGACAGGGCAAGCTGATAGAAGGCGGGATCGTTGATGCCGACGGCGCGGCCATCCGAGGCGATTAGCGACAGCCCGCGCACGATCTGCATCGTCGCAAGCGTGGTGATCAGCGCATTGATGCGAAAGCGGGCAATGACGATCCCGTTGACGAAGCCGACGACGGCGCCGCACAGCAGGGCGGCGAGCAATCCGACTGGAATCGAGCCCGTCGCGTTCGAGACCATCACGGCAACCATCCCGGAGAAGGCGACGATCGAGCCGACCGAAAGATCGAAATCGCGCGATGCCAGGCAGTACATCATCGTGCAGGCGACGATGCCGATGGTAACGACCGACTGCAAGAGCCCCAGCATGTTTCGCTCGGTCAGGAAGTTCGGGACAAAGAGCGAGACGATCACGAAGGCGGCGGCGAAGATCACCACCAGCCCCTGTTCGCCGAGAAGGGTTTTTTTCAACGCATTCATTATCCGTATTCCTGATCTTAAATGGTGCCGGCGGCATTCTTGTCGGGCAGTGCCGCGGTCAGGATGCTGCGCTCGTCGAACGCCTGCCGGGCGACATTGGCCGCCACCCTGCCCTGGCACATCACCATGATGCGATCGCAGATGCCCATGACTTCCGGCAACTCGCTTGATATCACCACGATCGCCATGCCGGCGGCCGCCAGCTCATAGAGGATGTCGTAAATCTCCGACTTCGCCCCGACGTCGATACCGCGGGTCGGCTCGTCGATGACGAGGACCTTGATCCCCTGCTCGGAGAGCCAGCGCCCGAGAATGACCTTCTGCTGGTTGCCGCCCGAGAGATTGACGATGTCCTGCCGGCGCGACGGTGTGCGCACCCGAAGCTTGGCGATAAATTGGTCTGCCTGTGCTGCCTCCATCTTCGGCTTCAGGATGCCGAAGGGCGAAAAGTGCCGGCGGGATGAAATCGCGATATTCTCCTCGATCGACCGACCTTGGACGATGCCGTCGAACTTGCGATCCTCGGGGCAGAGCACCATGCCGGCCTTGATCGCCGCTTTCGGATTGTCGGGCGAGACGGCAACGCCGTCGATCGTCACCTCACCCTGATGCCTGGCATCGGCGCCGTAAAGCAGCCGCGCCATCTCGCTGCGGCCAGCCCCGATCAGCCCGAAGAAGCCGAGAATTTCACCCTGGCGCACTGAAAAACTGATCGGATTGCGCAGCTTTGGCCCGGAGACGCCCTTGACCTCCAATCGGATGTCACCGAAGGCGCGTTCGCGCCGTCCCCAGACATTGCTGATCTCGCGCCCCACCATTTCCGAAATGATCTGTTCGCGCGTCGTCTCGGCGATCTTCGGGTGATGGGCGGCAAGCTTGCCGTCGCGCAGCACCGTCAGGCTGTCGCAGAGCCGGAAAATCTCGTCGAGACGATGCGAAACGTAAAGGATGACGGCTCCCCTCGCCTTCAGCCTGCCGATCAGCGAAAACAGGATTTCACTTTCACGCGAGGAAAGCGAGGAGGTCGGCTCATCGAGCGCGATCACCCGCGCGTCGAGCATGACGGCCTTGGCGATCTCGATCATCTGCCGCGCGCCGATCGAAAGCGAGCTGACCTTGGCGGAAGGATCGGCGTCGATGCCGATCTCCTCGAGCTTCGCGCGCACCGTCTCGATCAGCGTCTTCGACTGGATGATGCCGCCCCTGGCCGGAAAGCGGCCGAGCCAGAGATTTTCGGCAACCGTCAGCTCCGGAACGAGTTGCAGTTCCTGGTGGATGACGACAATGCCGGCATGGAAGGCGTCGCGCACCGAGCCGTATTTCTGCTCCTCCCCATCGATGAAGATGTTACCATCATCGGCCGCCTGATCGCCGGAGAGGACGCGAATCAGCGTCGATTTGCCGGCGCCGTTTTCGCCCATGAGGCCGTGGACGGTGCCCTTCTCGACGGTGAAGGAAATATTCGCCAGCGCCTGCACGCCGGGATAGCCCTTGGAGATATTGTTGAATTCGAGGAAAGCCATCACTGCTCCGACGAGAAGGATCCGGCAGCACACTCGGGTGCCGCCGAATTGACATCATCCGGAGATGATCACTCGATGCCAAGATCCTTGCGGACCTTCTCGTAGTCGCCGCGCAGCGCCAGCGAGCCGGAGGTCAGGGTCAGCTTTGCCGGCTTCTTGCCGTTGGCGATCCAGTCGTACATGTTCATCGCCGTCTCGTAGCCATGACGCTTCGGCGAGATGATGACGGTGCCGAAGAAGCCTGTCGCCGACGGCTTCTTGAATTCGTTGATCGCCGATTCCGCGCCGCCGATGCCGACGCCGATGATGTTGGTTGCCGGGATGCCGACCGACTCGGAAGCACGGACGGCGCCGAGGACGGCTTCGTCGTTGAGGCCGAAGGCGACCCAGTATTTCACATCGGCATGTTTGTTGAGAACCGTGGTCGCGGCATTGAGCGCAGCCTCCGTATCGGTCTTCGCCTGCGGCGCGTCATAAATATTATCGGCCGAGAACCCGGCGGATTTCAGTACCGAGATAGCGCCCTCGACGCGGTCGACGGCGGTCGGCAGCTGATCGTAGGAAATCCGGATCGCGCCGACATTCTTCATGTCCCAGCCGCGTTTCTTGATCTCGTCGACGATCGCCTGGCCGACGGTCTCACCGATCTTGGTGGCCGAAATGCCCATATGCGGAACGTCTTCCAGCGGCTTGCCGTCGGCGCTGACGAGCCGGTCGTCGACCGTCATCAGCTTCAATTGGTTGGCTTCCGCTTTGGCGACAATGCCGGGCCCGAGCTTGACGTCCGGCGTGCAGACAATGAAGCCCTGCGCACCCTGGGCGCCGAGATTGTCGATCGCCGATTGAACCTTCTCGCCGTCTTCAGCGCCGATCTTGACGACAGTGAAGCCTTTTTCTTTTGCTGCCTGGTCGGCGAATTTCCATTCGTCCTGGAACCACGGCTCCTCCGGCTGCTTGACGATGAAGCCGATCTTCACATCCGCGGAAAATGCCGAGCCGGCTGTCAGGATGGCGAAAGCGCCAGCCACAATAGCTGCTTTGAACAAGCGCATGTCTCTCTCCCTAAACTCTGAAGTCGAGTAACTGCCTCCCCGGCAGTGTCCAATGAATTAAGTTAAATCATCATACCAGTCAATTGCCAATGTATGATGATTATAATAATAGGATAGCAATGGGAGTCCGGAGGGTCCGTCGCAAAGGCGATCGAATTCGGATAATGAGGTTCGGTTGCTTCCCAGGAGAAAGTTGTGGAGAGGTGAAGTTGGAATCTGAGGGACAGGGCCGAGCGGAAAGCTCCGACAGCAGTGGACGCCGGCCGCGCGTACGCCGTAACGTTACGGCGGCGATCGCTGAGGATATCTGTGCGGATCGCTATCCGTCGGGCTCGCCGCTGCCCCGCGAGAACGATCTCTGCGAGCTCTACGGCGTCAGCCGCACCGTCATTCGCGAATCGCTGAAAGTGCTGGAGTCCAAAGGGCTTGTCCGCGGCAAGCCGCGGGTCGGAACGACCGTTTGCGACAGGGACGAGTGGAATATCCTGGATGCCGAAGTGCTCGACTGGATGGGGCCCTACATCAAGGACTTCGACCTGTTGGGCTGCATTCTCGAGGCCCGGCGCACCATCGAACCGGCAGCCGCCGAGTATGCCGCCGAACGAGCCAGCGCCCAGGAGATTGCCGATCTCGACAAGGCATGGCGGCAAATGCGCGACAGCGCCGGCGAACCGGAAAGCTTTACCGATGCCGATGTGATGTTTCATACGGTGCTGCTGACGGCCAGCCACAACCAGGTCTTCCGCCGCCTGTCGAGCGCCATCCATGCGGCGCTGAAATATGCATTGCATGCCTCCAATATCGCCGTCGAAAACCGGGAGGATGCGGTACGCGTTCACGGCCAGCTGGTCGAGGCCTTGCGCATGCGCGACAAGGCGGGCGCCCGGGAATGCGCCAACCTCATGCTCGATCTTGCAGTGCGCGACCTTGCCGCCGCCGAAAAGGTGATCGGCAGGACCAAATGATGTTTCCCAAGGAATGAGCGGCGATGCCGCCGTTTGAAACATGAGAAAAGACTGAAAGAACCGCAATGAAGATCACCAAACTCACTACCTATATTGTTCCGCCGCGCTGGCTGTTTCTGAAGGTCGAGACCGACGAAGGCATTGTCGGCTGGGGTGAGCCGGTCGTCGAAGGCCGCGCGCTGACGGTCGAGGCCGCCGTCCACGAGCTCGAAGACTATCTGATCGGCAAGGATCCCTTCCTGATCGAGGACCACTGGACCGTGATGTATCGCGGCGGCTTCTATCGCGGCGGCGCTACCCATATGAGCGCCATCTCCGGCATCGACCAGGCGCTGTGGGACATCAAGGGCAAGGCCCTCGGCCAGCCGATCCATTCCCTGCTCGGCGGCCAGCTGCGCGACCGCATCAAGGTCTATTCCTGGATCGGCGGCGACCGTCCTGCCGACGTCGCCAACAATGCCAAGGAGGTGGTTGCCCGCGGCTTCCAGGCGATCAAGCTCAACGGCTGCGAGGAAATGCAGATCGTCGACACCAACGAGAAGGTCGAGAAGGCAGTCGAGACCATCGCCGCCATCCGCGAGGCGATCGGACCGCATATCGGCATCGGCGTCGATTTCCACGGCCGCGTCCACAAGCCGATGGCCAAGGTGCTCGCCAAGGAACTCGAACCCTACAAGCTGATGTTCATCGAGGAGCCGGTGCTTTCCGAAAACAAGGAAGCGCTGCGCGATATTGTCAACCATACCTCGACACCGATCGCGCTCGGCGAGCGGCTCTACTCGCGCTGGGACTTCAAACAGGTGCTTGCCGACGGCTACGTCGACATCATCCAGCCGGATCTTTCGCATGCCGGCGGCATCACCGAATGCCGCAAGATCGCGGCGATGGCGGAAGCCTATGACGTGGCGCTGGCGCCGCATTGCCCGCTCGGCCCGATCGCACTCGCCGCCTGCCTTCAGGTCGACGCCGTCAGCTATAATGCCTTCATTCAGGAGCAGAGCCTCGGCATCCACTACAACACCGGCAACGACATCCTCGACTACATCTCCAACAAGGAGGTGTTCAAATATGCCGATGGTTTCGTCTCGATCCCCCAGGACCCAGGTCTCGGCATCGAGGTCGACGAGGCCTATGTCATCGAACGCGCCAAGGAGGGTCACCGCTGGCGCAATCCGATCTGGCGCCATGCCGACGGCAGTTTCGCCGAGTGGTAAAAACTGCAGGGGGTCGCGCAAGCGGCCCTTTTTTGTTCGCGGTGTCGGATATCGCGCGTCTCATCCGTCATAGTGGAAACTCAAAGAGGAGATTGAGCATGGCCAAAGCAATCGCAATCATCGTCGCCCGCATCATCTTCAGCTTCATCTTCTTCATGGCCGCCGGCTTCAAGTTCGCCGATATCGGAGCGACGGCTGCCTATATCACCGCTGCTGGCTTTCCGATGGCGACATTCCTTGCCTGGGTCGCAGCCATCTTCGAGATCGCGCTGGCGCTCGCTTTCATATCCGGAGCCTTCTTCACCGAAGCCAGCCTGCTCGCAGGCGTCTACGTCATCTTCCTCGCCTTTGCCTTCCACGGACCATCCCATTGGCAGCAGAACCAGGCCGAATTCGGCTTCTTCGTCGATCACTTCACTTTCTTGGCCGGCCTGCTCTTCGCAGCCGTCCATGGGCCGGAGAAATGGACGCTTCGCCACAGCCTCGTCAAATAACGCATCGGTCCGATACCGTTCCGGAACCAAGAGCCGCTGCGATCATTGCTTCTCCACCAATTGGCAGAGGAGCGATTCATGGCATTCGAGGGAAAGAGCGCCTTGGTGACGGGGGCGGGTTCCGGCATTGGCAAAGCGACCGCATTGAAGCTTGCCGCCGGAGGGGCAAGGGTCGCGGTCCTCAGCCGCACGGAAAGCGAAGTGCAGCAAACCTGCTACGAGATCGTCGCCGCCGGCGGCCAGTCGATCGCGCTGACCGCCGACACAAGCGACGAAGCCCAGATGCGGGGGGCGATCGAAGGGGTGACGAAGGCCTTCGGCGGTATCGACATCGTCGTTGCAAATGCCGGCATCAACGGCGTCTGGGCGCCAATCGACGATCTGAAACCTGACGAGTGGGATCAGACGATGGCCGTGAACCTGCGCGGCACCTATCTGACGCTGCATCTGACCGTGCCCTGTCTGAAGGTTAACGGCGGCTCCATCGTCGTCGTCTCCTCGATCAACGGCACGCGCACTTTCACCACACCGGGCGCAACCGCCTATACCGCAACCAAAGCAGCCCAGGTTGCCATGGTCCAGCAGCTCGCGTTGGAGCTTGGAAAACATCGCATCCGCATCAATGCGGTCTGCCCGGGGGCGATCGAAACCGGCATTGCCGCCAACACCACCATGCGCCACCGCGAGGAGACCGAAGTGCCGGTTATCTGGCCGGAAGGCGAAATCCCGATCACCAACGGCAAGAAGGGTTCGAGCGACGATGTCGCCGAGATGATCCTTTTCCTCGTATCCGACCGCGCCCGCCACATCACTGGCACGCCCATCTGGATCGATGGCGGTCAAAGCCTTTTGCGATAAAGGTGCCGGAAATCAGCCGTTCAGTCGGGCACTGTCAAGCGTATACAGTTCTTGCGCGCGCTGGACGCCGCGCAACGCATAACGTCCGACACAGGCGAGCGCGGCGCGCTCTTCCTCGGGTATGGCCGCAGCGAAATCAGAAGAGATCAGCAGGTTGAGATCGACCGAACGACACATCGAGGCGATCCGGCTGACCTCGTTGACGGCGGGGCCGATGACGGTGAAGTCCAGCCGGTCCTGGCTGCCGATATTGCCGTAGAAGACATCGCCGATATGCAGGCCGATATAGACGTCGGTCGTCGCCCGGCCGTCGGCCGCGCGCGCGGCATTCAGCGCGGTGAGCTTTTCCCGCAGCAGCGATTCGGCGCTAAGCGCCGCACGGCATGTCTCAGCCGGCACCTCGCCCTTGAAGATCGCGAGCACACCGTCTCCGATCAGCTTCAGCACGTTGCCGCCCGCCTCGTGGATCGCCGAGATCGCCACCTCGCTGTAGTCGTTGAGCAGCGGAATGATTTCCTCAGGCGGCACACGGTCGGAAATCTTGGTGTAGTTCAACAGATCGGAAAACCAGAGTGCGGCGGAAATCCGCTCCGATTTGCCGCGGCTGATCTTGCCTTCCATCACCTGGCGCGCGGCGTCCTCGCCGAGATAGACTTCGGCAATGGTGCGGGCGATGCGCCCGAGCGCGATACATTTGATCGCCAGTCCGAGGACCGGCACGAGCTTCCGCAGGATGGCGAGATCGTGATCGGAAAACCCCTCGGGATGTTTCGTCGCGAAATGCGAGAAGAAGCAATCCATCTCACCGATCGTGCCAGCTTCGCTGAAACGATGCATCATCGCCACGAAATCCGTATGGCCGGCTTCGGCAATCTTGTCGAGCATCGTGAAATCGACCGGATCGCCGAAGCCCAGGCGTCGGCGTATCTCGCGCTCGTTGCCCGACCAGAGATGATAGAAAGCCGAACGCTGCCAGTTCGACGCCGCTTCACCGGAGCTCGTCGGGCCATATTCGAATTCGGTTTCGATCTCTTCCACGCTGTCCCAGCGGAAGGCGCGGCCCTCATGCACGGGGTGCAGCGTGTCCATCAGCGCCAGGCCGCGGTCGAGCGGCAGGCCGGCATTTCGGCAAGCCGCGCAGAAGCCGGTCATCAGCTCGGCTTCCGAAGCGCCCTTCAGTCCCTGCTCCGTAACCCAGGCCGCAATTGTGCTGACGTCGCTGTAATCCATGCCGCTTTACCTCGCTGATATCAAGCTTTAGCCTAAATTCGGCCTCGATGGAAAGCCGATTGCCTCAATCGCCGGCCGGCATGTTGTAGGGCGTGATGATTTCAACCGGTGAAAGCAGGCGGGAACCGTCTGCCGTGAGACTTCGCGGCTCATGATCGCCCTGAAGGGCGAACGCGCAGCGGTTCTGAGATCATGATGTAGCACGAAACCGATCCGGAGTGCCGCAAGCAGAGCCCGATTGCATCGAGAGCACGGGCGACGAAGTCGCGCACGGGACGGACGGCCGCCTCGAAGACTGCCGGCTCGGTTGCCGCCGCCGATCGAATAAACGGCATTGATCCCGGAATCGGCCGCAAGCGCTGCCGCCGCACGTGCTTCCTTCGCCGCATCGCTGCCGTGCAACGCGCTGGTCAAGCCGCTGCCTGGGTGTTTACGACGACCGCCGCATCCGGTCGCCGCCCTTTGGAAAAACTGGAGCCCGGCATTTCCCATCACCGGGCTCTGGCACCTCCTCCCGTTTGTCGCTAGGAAAAGGACGGCAGCATTCAGGGAGGAACCAGCTTGGCCGACAATCTGCTTTACGACATCCGCGATGAACGTTTCGGCGCCCTGGTCATCGGCAGCGCAGGCCTCGAGGAACTCTATTCCGGCTGCCGCTGGACGGAAGGCCCGGTCTGGTTTTCCGACCTCAACTGCCTGCTCTGGAGCGATATCCCGAACGAACGCATGATGCGCTGGACGCCCGACGGTACGGTCTCGGTCTTCCGCTCGCCCTCCAACTACGTCAACGGCAACACCCGCGACATGCAGGGCCGGCTGGTTTCCTGCGAACATGGCGGCCGCCGTGTCACCCGCACCGAACCGGACGGCAGCATCACCGTCCTGGCCGATAGCCACAAAGGCAAAAGGCTGAACTCACCGAACGACGTCGTCGTCCGCTCCGACGGTTCGATCTGGTTTACTGATCCGACCTACGGCATCCTGTCGGATTACGAAGGGCACAAGGCCGAGCCCGAGCAGCCCACGCACGTCTATCGGATCGACCCTTCAAGCGGCACGATCGAGGCCGTCGTCGAGGACTTCATCCAGCCGAACGGTCTTGCCTTCTCGCCCGACGAAACAAAGCTCTACATCGCCGATTCCGGCTCGGCAAAACATGAAGTGCCACGCCACATTAGAGTTTTCGACGTCGTCGACGGCAGAAGGCTTACGAACAGCCGCTATTTCTGCAGCCTCGATGTCGGCAATCCCGACGGCTTCCGCTTCGATGTCAACGGCAATCTCTGGACGAGCGCGGGGGACGGCGTGCACTGCTTCTCGCCCGACGGAACGCTGCTCGGCAAGGTCAAGGTGCCGCAGACGGTCTCCAACCTCACCTTCGGCGGCCCCAAGAAGAACCGGCTCTTCATCACCGCGACGCGCTCGGTCTATTCGATCTACACGAAGACCAACGGCGCGCAATTTCCGTGAGGTTCTGGACACCGCTCGAAGACCGTCATTCCGGGATGACGACTTGGACAAAAAAAGCTAAAGCGCGTCACACGAATGAGATTCGATCTGCGTGCTTCAAAGCATGATGCCGAAACCTGTGAGCGATTTTCGGACAACATCCTGTTCTGGCAACTCGCAAATTATTGCATCAAGAAGGAATACGCCGATGATCCGATTTTCACGCGCCGAAAGGTGCCGCACCGCTGCTGCGACGACCAGGAGAGCCTGAGATGCGGTCCGTCGTTTCCTTCAACGAAGGCTGGAGTTTCCACGAGGGCTTCGGCCAGCGTCTGCTCGAAAGCTTCGATGCCGCCAGGTCGGTCAGTCTGCCCCATACCGCTGTCGAACTGCCCTTCAACTATTTCGACGAGAAGAGCTATCAGCGCGCCTTCACCTATCAGAAAGTGCTGCGCTGGCTGCCGGAATTCGAGGGCCGCGAGGTGTCGCTCGTCTTCGACGCCGCCATGGCCGACAGCGTCGTCTATCTGAACGGCGAAGAAATCATCGCCCACAAGGACGGCTACACCCCCTTCGAAGCCCGCCTCACCGGCAAGCTCATCAAGGGCGAGAACCTCGTGACCGTCAAGGTCGACGGCAGCGAAAACCCCGCCATTCCGCCTTTCGGCGGACGCATCGATTATCTCACTTATGCCGGTATCTACCGCGACGTCTGGCTGAAAGTCACCGACCCGGTGTCGATCCGCAACCTGAAGATCGAAACCACAGACGTTCTCGCTCCGGAGAAGTCGGCAACCATCCGCGTCGATATCGCCAATCCCGAGGGCCGCAGCTTCTCGGCGACCGTCACCGCCACGCTGAAGCAGGCCGACGGCACGGTGATCGCCACCGCAGCAACCGAGACGATCGGCGATTGCACCAGGCTTTCCTTCGGCGGCCTTACCGGCATCGCGCTCTGGGACATTACCGATCCCACGCTCTACGACGTCACCGTCGAACTCCGGACCGAGCACGGGTCCGACCGTGTTTCGAACCGCTTCGGCTTCCGCACCGCCGAATTCACGCCGGAAGGTTTCTTCTTGAACGGCAGGCCGCTGAAGTTGCGCGGCCTCAACCGCCATCAGTCCTTCCCCTATGTCGGTTATGCCGCCGGCCGCTCCGCCCAGGAGCGCGACGCCGATATCATGAAGAGCGTGCTGAAGTGCAATATCGTCCGCACCTCGCATTATCCGCAGTCGAAATGGTTCCTCGACCGTTGCGACGCGATCGGCCTGCTGGTCTTCGAAGAGATCCCGGGCTGGCAGCATATCGGCGACGCCGACTGGCAGAAGGAATCGATCGAGAACGTCCGCCGCATGATCGAGCGCGACTGGAACCATCCCTCGATCATCATCTGGGGCGTACGCATCAACGAGTCCCAGGATAGTCACGATTTCTATGTCGAGACCAATCGCCTCGCCCGTGAACTCGACAGCACCCGCCAGACCGGCGGCGTGCGTTATATCACCGAGAGCGAATTGCTCGAGGACGTCTACACGATGAACGACTTCATCCTCGGCAATGAGGAATTGCCGGGCGCCAACCGTCCGCGCACCGTGCTGCGCGGCCAGCAGGAAAATACCGGCCTGTCCCGCAAGGTGCCGTACCTCATTACCGAGTTCAACGGTCACATGCACCCGACGAAGATCTATGACCAGGAACAGCGCCAGGCCGAGCACGTGCGCCGTCATCTCGAGGTGCTGAACGCCGCCTATGGCGATCCCGATATCTCGGGCGCCATTGGCTGGTGCATGTTCGACTACAACACCCACAAGGATTTCGGTTCCGGCGACCGCATCTGCTATCACGGCGTCATGGACATGTTCCGCGAGCCGAAATTTGCGGCCTATGCCTATATCAGCCAGTG
This sequence comes from Rhizobium binae, assembly GCF_017357225.1. Lineage (NCBI taxonomy): Bacteria > Pseudomonadati > Pseudomonadota > Alphaproteobacteria > Hyphomicrobiales > Rhizobiaceae > Rhizobium > Rhizobium binae. The sequence continues at coordinate 4,027,563 of NZ_CP071604.1, forward strand.
CGACCCGTCCGACGAGATCGTCATGAAGCCGGCGACCTTCTGGGCGCGCGGCGAGCGAAATATCGGCGGCGTGCTGCCGCTGATCATCCTGACCAATTGCGACGAGGTGGAGCTGCAATATGGCGGGCTCAGCAAACGCATCGGTCCGGACCGCGAGAATTATCCGCATCTGCCGCATCCGCCCGTCGTGCTCGATCATCGTCACTTCACCGCCGATGAACTCGGCACCTGGGGTCTCGAATGGATCGACGGCACCTTGACCGGTTATATTGGCGGTGAGCCGGTAACGAGCCTGACATTGGCCGCCGATCCGCTACCGACGACGCTGGAAGTCGTCGCCGACAGCTCGACGCTGAAGGCCCGCGAACGCGACAGCACCCGCGTCATCATTCGCGCTCTCGACCAGTGCGGCCAGCGCCTGCCCTTCATGAACGACAGCATTTCGCTGAAGGTGCATGGGCCCGCAAAGATCGTCGGTCCCACCAATGTGCCGCTGCAGGGCGGCACCGCCGGCTTCTGGCTGGAGGCGACGGGACTGGTCGGCGAAATCACTGTCGAAGCGGTCTCCTCGCGTTTCGCGCCGGTTACATTTACTGTGACGGCCACCGCCTAATTTGGTGAAGGGCCCGCGCATCTGATCAGGCGCGCCTAGCCTCTGGTCATCACGCGATGCGCATCTGGCTGTCGGGATCGAAGAAGACGGCCTTGTCGAGATTGAAGGCGAGGCGTGTGTTCTGGCCTGGAGCGATGCCGGCATCGGCGCGCAGGCGGGCGACGACGGATTTGCCGCCGAGCTTGGTGACGGCGAAGGTGTCGGAGCCGGCCGGCTCGACGACCTCGATCAGGCAATCGTCCTCGGTCAGCGAGCGCGCCTTGCGGTCGGCACCGTCAGGGTCGGTCAAGGCCTCGGGGCGGATGCCGAAGATCACCTGCCTGCCGGCATAGGCGGAGAGACCGTTGGCGCCGGCAACGACCGGCAATCGCAGCGGCGCGCCGTTCGGCCGCTCCAGCGACACGGCAAGCCCTGAGGCGCCATTCTCGACGGTGGCGGCAAGCAGGTTCATCGCCGGCGATCCCATGAAGTCGGCGACGAAGAGATTGGCGGGGCTGTTATAGATCTCGGCCGGCGTGCCGAACTGCTGCAGCACCCCGTCCTTGAGCACGGCGATCTTGGTCGCCAGCGTCATCGCCTCGATCTGGTCGTGGGTGACATAGACGAAGGTGGTGCCCATGCGCTGGTGCAGCCGCTTGATCTCGGTGCGCATATCGACGCGCAGCTTGGCGTCGAGATTGGACAAGGGCTCGTCGAACAGGAAGACCTGCGGATTGCGCACCAGAGCCCGGCCCATGGCGACGCGCTGGCGCTGGCCGCCCGACAACTGGCTTGGCTTGCGGTCGAGCAGATGGCCGATCTGCAGCATGTCGGAGACCTGCTTGATCGCCTTGGCCCGCTCCTCCTTCGGCACGCCGCGGATCTCCATGCCGAAGGCGATGTTGCCCGCCACCGTCATGTTCGGATAGAGCGCATAGGACTGGAACACCATGGCGATGTCGCGCTTGGACGGGTGCAGGCCGTTGATGGCGCGGCCGTCGATCCGGATATCGCCGGAGGTGATCGTCTCCAGCCCGGCAATGGTGTTGAGCAGGGTCGACTTGCCGCAGCCGGACGGGCCGACCAGCACCAGGAAGCCGCCCTTTTCGAGTTCGAGATCGATGCCCTTGAGGATGTCGACGGCGCCGAAGCGTTTTCTGAGACCGGAGATTTCGAGGAAGGCCATGACTTACCCTTTGACTGCGCCCGCCATCAGACCGCGCACGAAGTAGCGGCCGGCGAGGATATAGACGATGAGCGTCGGCACGGCCGCGATCATCGCCGCCGCCATGTTGACATTGTATTCGACCACCCCGGTCGAGGTGTTAACGACATTGTTGAGCGCCACCGTCATCGGCATGGAGTCGCCGGTGCCGGCATAGGCCGAGGCAAACAGGAAGTCGTTCCAGATGTTGGTGAACTGGTAGATGACGGTGACGACGATGATCGGCAGCGAGTTCGGCAGCATGATGCGGCGGAAGATCTGGAAGAAGCTGGCGCCGTCGACCTGGGCGGCCCGGACCAGCTCGGTCGGGAAGGCCTCGTAGAAATTGCGGAAGAACAGCGTCGTGAAGCCCAAGCCATAGACGACATGGACGAAGACCAGGTTGACCGTCGAATTGCCGAAGCCGAAGGAAAAGCCGGTGGCGTTCTGCAGGGTGACGCCGAAGCGGCCGAGCGAGCCGAGGATGGTCGCCATCGGCAGCAGCACCGACTGGAACGGGATGAAGCAGGCAAACAGCATCAGCCCGAACACCAGCGTATGGCCGGGAAAGCGCCACTTGGTCAGGATATAGCCGTTCAGCGCTCCCATGATGGTGGAGATGGCCACCGCCGGCACCACCATCTTGATCGAGTTCCAGAAGTAGCCCTTGATGCCGGCGCAGGTCAGCCCGACGCAGGCCTCGCCCCAGGCCTTGATCCAGGGATCGAAGGTCGGGGCCTCAGGCAGCGCCAGCATGTTGCCGCCCTGGATCTCGTCCATCGTCTTGAACGAGGTCACGAGCATGACGAAGAGCGGCATCAGGTAGAGGATGGCGAAGATCACCAGCAGGCCGTAGATGACCAGCCGGCCGATCCAGCGGGTGTTGTTGGAATGGGAGGGAGAGGAAGCCGAGATGCTCATCGCGCCTTCTCCTTCAGTTCGGAATAGAGATAGGGAACGATGATCGCCGAGATCGTCATCAGCATGATGATGGCGCTGGCCGAGCCGACGGCCATCTCATTGCGCTTGAAGGTGTATTCATACATGAAGTTGGACGGCAGCCAGGCCGAGCCGCCCGGCCCGCCCGAGGTCAGCGCCACCACCAGGTCGTAGGACTTGATCGCCATATGGGCGAGCACGATGAAGGCGGAGAGAAAGATCGGCCGTAAGAGCGGAATGACGATGCGGCGATAAAGCTGCAAGGGCGAGGCGCCGTCGATCTGCGCCGCCTTCATGATCTCGCCGTCGATGCCGCGCAGACCCGCCAGGAACATTGCCATGACGAAGCCCGACGCCTGCCAGACGCCGGCGATGACGACGGTATAGATGACGAAGTCCTTGTTCTTGATCCAGTCGAAGTGGAAGCTCGTCCAGCCGAAGTGGTGCAGCGTCTGCTCGAGCCCAAGGCCGGGATCGAGGAACCACTTCCAGGCAACGCCTGTGACGATGAAGGAAAGCGCCATCGGATAGAGGAAGATCGGCCTGAGCAGCCCCTCGCCGCGGATCTTCTGGTCGAGCAGGATGGCGAGCAGCAGGCCGAGTGCCAGGCAGATGCCGACATAGAGGAAGCCGAAGATCGCCATGTTGGTGATCGAGGTGTACCAGGAGGATGGCGGATCGCTCTCGAAGGTCCAGCGCCACAGCCGCTGATAGGCGCGTGGCCCCGTCAGCGCATAGGACGGGAAGGTCTTGGAATTGGTAAAGGACAGATAGGCCGTCCAGACGATGAAGCCGTAGACGAAGACCAGCGTGATGACGAAGCTCGGCGCCAGCACGATCTTCGGCAGCGCATCCTGCAGCCGGCCCCGCAGCGAGATCGGCGTCGCTTGCCCGGGGGTCAGAACCGGATCGGTGGTGGCAACTGTGCTCATGGATATCGTCTCCCTCCTGCATCATCGGCCCGGCATGATCGAGCCCGCATGATGATCCGCGCATGGTCGGCGCGGAGCTTGAAGCTTCCCCGCGAGAACGCGCGGGGAAGCATTTGTCATCGACAGCCTCAGCGGGCGTCGTCGATCGCCTGGACGAGCTGCTTGACGGCTTCGTCGGAGCTTTTGATCTGGCCGTGGACGAACTTCGAGACGACGTCCTTATAGGCATTGGCAATCGCCGGAGGCGCGCCATAACCCTGGGCGAGCGAACCAAACAGCGTGCCGCCCTCATTGGCCGCCTTCAGGTCGGCGATGCCCTTCTTGCCGCAGGCGTCGAAGTCGGTGTCGGGGACGTCGGTACGGGCCGGCACCGAACCCTTGACGACGTTGAAGGCCGACTGGAAGCTCTTCGACAGCGTTGCCGTTGCCAGCGCCACCTGCGCTGCCTTGCGGTCGTCGGGGACGTTGAACATGCCGAACATGTCGGAGTTGTAGATGACGCTGCCGTCGGTGCCGGGGAAGCGGTAGCACAGGAAGTCCTTGTCCGGGGTCTTCTTGGCGGCGACGAATTCGCCCTTGGCCCAGTCACCCATCACCTGCACCAGCGCATCGCCCTTGATGACCATGGCGGTCGCCAGGTTCCAGTCGCGGCCGGAGAAGTTCGGATCGACGTATTGGACGATCTTCGCCAGGTTGTCGAAGGACTTCTTCATCGTGTCCGACTTCAGCGCTTCCTCGTCGAGGTCGTTGAAGGCCTTCTTGTAGAATTCCGGGCCGCCGGTCGACAGCACGATGGAATCGAACATCGTCGCTTCCTGCCAGTTCTGGCCGCCGAGCGCCAAGGGAATGACACCGGCCGCCTTCGCCTTGTCGAGCAGCGCCATCAGATCGTCGAAGCTCTTCGGCTGGCTGCCGCCGATCTTGTCCATCACCGCCTTGTTGATCCACAGCCAGTTGACCGAGTGGACGTTGACGGGAGCTGCGACCCACTTGCCGTCATAGACCGAGAACTTCTGCAGGGCCGCCGGCACCGACTTGTCCCAGCCTTCCTTCTTGGCCGTCTCCGTCAGGTCGCCCATGACGCCGGCCTGGGCATAATCGAGCACGGTGTAACCCAGCATCTGCGAGGCCGTCGGATAAGTGCCCGCCGCCACCATCGCCTTCAGCGCCGTCATCGCCGCATCACCGCCGCCGCCGGCAACCGGAACGTCCTTCCAGGCAAAACCTTCCTTCGCAAGATCCTCCTTCAACACGTTCAAAGCCGCAGCCTCGCCGCCAGACGTCCACCAGTGCAGCATCTGCACTTCCTTGACGTCGGCTGCGTGGGCGCCACCGAGGCCAGCCGTCATCACGACAGCAATAGCCGCCGAGCTCAAAAACTTGCGCATGAATTCCTCCCGTTTGAAATTCGGCGGCGGGCCCTCCCAGCCGCCCGATGTTTACCGCCGTTGCAGCGGTCGACATACGGCCGCGCTTCTCCGCGCGGTCGCTAATTTAAAACGGTATAAGCGCTTGGTCGTCAAGCCCTTTCTCGACTCCCGAGAAAAATATGCCTATTCCTCTATCCAACTGAATTTACAGCTTTTTTCATTGCGAGGGCAGATCGCCGAAACTCGACACAATCCTTAAGGCGTAGACACCGGCCGGCGAGGATCCGGGACGCTGGCCGCGTCGGCGCATCAGCCATCCTGACGCCGAGGCCTCCGCCTCCCGCTGCCGGCGCAAATCAATTCCCGATCGGCAAGACCGTACAACTTTCGAGGCCGACATCTTAAAACTGTTTGCATCACGCGCGATTTGGCCTAGAACCACGCCGTAATCCGGTCGCAGCCCACCCGGTCAAAACAAGGGAATCCAAAATATGAAGACTCTCGTCGTCTGCTCTGGCGGACTCGACTCCGTTTCGCTTGCCCACAAAATGGCAGCGGAACAACAGCTGATCGGCCTCGTCTCCTTCGACTACGGCCAGCGGCACCGCAAGGAACTCGACTTCGCCGCCCAGTGCGCCGCGCGTCTCGCCGTTCCTCATCATGTCATCGACATCGCCGCCATCGGCGGCCATCTTGGCGGATCGGCGCTGACCGACAATGTCGAGGTCCCGGACGGCCACTATGCCGAGGAGACCATGAAGGCCACCGTGGTGCCGAACCGCAATGCCATCATGCTGGCAATCGCATTCGGCTTGGCCGCCGCGCAAAAGGCCGATGCCGTCGCCGTCGCCGTGCATGGCGGCGACCACTTCATCTATCCCGACTGCCGGCCGGGCTTCATCGACGCCTTCCAGCGCATGCAGAACGAAGCGCTGGACGGTTATGCCAGCGTCCGATTGCTTGCACCCTATGTTAATGTTTCCAAGGCGGCGATCGTCGCCGACGGCGAAAAACACGCGACGCCGTTTGCCGAGACCTGGTCATGCTACAAAGGCGGCAGGCTCCACTGCGGGCGCTGCGGAACCTGCGTCGAACGCCGCGAAGCTTTCCACCTTGCCGGCATTTCCGATCCGACGGACTATGAAGACCGGGACTTCTGGAAAGCGGCGGTGTCGCAATATTCCGCGGCGGAGGTACGTTGATGTACCGCATCACCAAGGAATTTCACCTCTCCGCCTCCCACCAGCTGGATCATCTGCCGGTCGACCATCAATGCGCCAGGCTCCACGGCCATAACTATATCGTGGTCGTCGAACTCTCAGCCGAAAGCCTGAATGACGACGGCTTCGTTCGCGACTATCACGACCTGTCGCCGCTCAAGCGTTACATCGACGAAGCTCTCGATCATCGTCACCTGAACGAGGTCTTCGGTCATTCGAAAGTCACCTCCGAGTTCCTGGCAAAGCACTTTTACGACTGGTGCAGAGAGCGCTTCCCGGAGACCTCGTCCGTCCGCGTCAGCGAGACGCCGAAGACCTGGGCGGAGTACCGGCCATGAGCGGAGAGACTATTCGCGTCAGCGAGATCTTCGGCCCGACCATCCAGGGCGAAGGCGCTTTAATCGGACTGCCGACGGTGTTCGTCCGGACAGGCGGCTGTGACTACCGCTGCTCCTGGTGCGACAGCCTTCACGCGGTCGACAGCGCCTTCCGGGATCAGTGGATTCCCATGTCCCCCGAGGCGATCTGGCAGGAGGTCACGAAGCTCTCGGCAGGTCGGCCGTTGACGGTTTCCCTATCCGGAGGCAATCCGGCGATCCAGCCGCTGGGACCACTGATCGAATTCGGCCATTCCCAAGGATACCGGTTCGCGCTGGAAACGCAGGCGAGCGTCGCCCGGGACTGGTTTCGCGATCTCGACATCCTGGTCTTAAGCCCCAAGCCGCCGTCGAGCGGAATGCTGACGGATTGGGATCAGGTCGACAGCTGCCTTCGGCTCGCCGCCGGTGGCCCGGAGATCGGGTTGAAAATCGTCGTCTTCGACGATGACGATTACGCCTTCGCCCAAGAGGCGGGCCGGCGCTATCCCTATATTCCCTTGTTCCTTCAGCCGGGCAACCATACGCCGCCGCCGCCCGATGATGACGACGCCCGCATCGATATCGACGGGGTGATGGATCGGATGCACTGGCTCGTCGAGAAGGTGACGACCGACGGATGGTTTGCCCCGCGCGTGCTGCCGCAGCTGCACGTGCTGCTATGGGGAAACAAACGCGGCGTCTGAACCTGCCTGCGCCCACCGCTCAGGAAAAGCGAAGACATCGACAGGCTCTCCGAGCCCGCGCAGCGGGAAGGTGCCGAGACTGTCCATGTCTTTCGCGCAGCCCGCCATTTCGACGAAGGCCCGCGACAGGAGCACCGGACGCTTGACCTCCTTGGTCAGGCTTTCCAGCCGCGAGGCGATATTCACCGCCGGGCCGATGACGGTGAAATCCAGCCGCCGACGCGAACCGATATTGCCGTACATGACGTCGCCGACATGCACGCCGACACCGTAGCGCAGCGGTTCGCGCCCCGCCCGTGCATGCTGCTCGTTCAGCTCGGCCATCGACGCCTGCCCTTCGCGGATCGCCTGCAGCAGATCGGCGCAGGCCGTTTCCTTGCTTAAGGGGAAGATTGCCAGCAATCCGTCGCCCATGAACTTGAGGATTTCCCCGCCATAGCGTTCGATCGGATCCGACATCGCGTCGAAATAATCGTTGAGCAAATGGATGACATCGTCGCGCGGCCAGAGATCGGAGATCGCCGTAAAGTCGCGCAGGTCGCAGATCATGATCGCCGCGCCGACGGTGGCGCCGCTGCCGCGTGTCGTCACGCCCGACAGGATTTGCTCGCTCGCATGTGGTCCGACATAGGTCTGCAGCAACGTTCGCGCCATGATGTTCTTCAGGCGAATTTCGCTGATTAAGGTCAGGGCCGGAAGGAGATCACGCAGGAAATCGACATGTTCGCTCGTAAAGCCGCCCGGCCGGCTGGTGGAAAATGTAGCCACATGCCGTTTGCCGAAGGTGTGTTCGAGCGGCCAGGCGATATACTCGGTCAGGCCGTCGTCGCGCAGCTCCCGATAGAAGGAATCCAAGTCGGTGTCGACTGCGCCTTCCAGCCGCCTGCGCACCTCCTCCGCACCCTGATGGATCGCGTTGACCGGGCTGGTCAGGAACTCCGGCGTGTTTTCGACGCCATAGGCGAATGTGTTGATCTTCGCCTCTGTGAGCCCTTCCTTCCAGAGGATGCGGGCACCGATCCATTGCGGATGGTTCGTCCGGAAATGCAATGTCGCCCGGGCCACCGGCACCCCGGCCGAAAGCAGCTTCCCGCACATCTCCACCAGAATGTTGTCGATGAAACGCTCGTTCCGCGTCTCGTTCACCAGCCAGTCGAGAATCCGTCTCCTGCGGATCGGCCAGACACCCTCGTCCGCTTCAACGGCAGTCCCGGTCTTGTTCAAAAAAGGCGACATCGAAAACTCCGCTACATCACGCCATCGGCGAGGATCGAATTCAGTTTCCGCTGAATGTGGGCGACAGGGAAGCAAATGATAAGGGCAGACTGCGAGAAAGCCTCAGAAATCCCAATCCTCGTCCTCGGTCGCGACAGCCTTGCCGATGACATAGGAAGAACCGGAGCCGGAGAAGAAGTCATGGTTCTCGTCGGCATTCGGTGAAAGCGCAGACAGGATCGCCGGATTGACCTTGCAGGCTTCGGCCGGGAAAAGCGCCTCGTAGCCCAGGTTCATCAGGGCCTTGTTGGCGTTGTAATGCAGGAATTTCTTGACGTCCTCGGTCAGCCCGACGCCATCATAGAGCGCCTCGGTATATCTCGCCTCGTTGTCGTAGAGTTCGAGCAGCAGGTCGAAGGCGAAATCCTTGGTCTCCTGCCGTCTCTCCTCGGACAACCGCTCCAGCCCGCGCTGGAATTTGTAGCCGATATAATAGCCGTGCACCGCCTCGTCGCGGATGATCAGCCGGATCATATCGGCCGTGTTGGTCAGCTTGGCGCGGCTTGACCAGTACATCGGCAGATAGAAGCCGGAATAGAAGAGGAAGCTTTCGAGGAAAACGCTGGCAATCTTCTTCTTCAAGGGATCGCCGGAACCATATTGCTCCATGATCAGCGCCGATTTTCGTTGCAGGAACTCGTTCTCCTCCGACCAGCGATAGGCGTCATCGACATCGGGCGTCGAGCACAGCGTCGAGAAGATCGAGGAATAAGAGCGCGCATGCACCGCCTCCATGAACGAGATGTTGGAAAGCACCGCCTCCTCATGCGGCGTTACCGCATCCTCCATCAGCCTGATGGAGCCGACGCCGCTCTGAATCGTGTCGAGCAGGGTCAGCCCGGTGAACACGCGGATGGTCAGCTGTTGCTCCGCCGGCGTCAGCGTCGCCCAGGAAGGAATGTCGTTGGAAAGCGGCACCTTCTCCGGCAGCCAGAAATTGCCGGTCAGCCGGTTCCAAGCCTCGAGATCCTTGTCGTCTTCGATGCGGTTCCAATTGATGGCGCGCACGCGGGAAGCTGGCTTGATGGCGATGTTCATTTGGTGGTCTTTCTTCCATAAATTCTAACGGAGCGTGGAGCCCCCTCACCCTGCCCTCTCCCCGCCGGGGAGAGGGGAACGCCGTGTAATCGGCTTGTCTCTTCTCCCCAGCGGGAGAAGCTGCTGGCGGGCGGATGAGGGGGCCATTCGCCCAAAGGCTCGCGGCCCAATTCAACTCAAAGCGTACAAGAGACGCAGCCCTGGACCTCGGTGCCGGACAGCGCCATCTGGCGAAGGCGGATGTAGTAGATCGTCTTGATGCCCTTCTTCCAGGCATAGATCTGCGCCTTGTTGATATCGCGCGTCGTTGCCGTGTCGCGGAAGAACAGGGTCAGCGACAGACCCTGGTCGACATGCTGGGTCGCCGCCGCATAGGTGTCGATGATCTTCTCCGCGCCGATCTCGTAGGCGTCCTGGTAATAATCGAGATTGTCGTTGGTCATGAACGGCGCCGGATAATAGACGCGGCCGATCTTGCCTTCCTTGCGGATCTCGACCTTCGAGACGATCGGATGGATCGAGGAGGTCGAGTGGTTGATGTAGGAGATCGAGCCAGTCGGCGGCACAGCCTGCAGGTTCTGGTTATACAGGCCGGAAGTCATGACAGCCGTCTTCAATACCGCCCAATCCTCCTGTGTCGGAATATGGATTCCTGATTTGTCGAACAGCGCCTGCACCTTCTCGGTCGCCGGCTTCCATTCCGTTTCGATATATTTGTCGAAATAGTCGCCGGAGGCATATTTCGAATTCTCGAAGCCCTTGAAGCTTTGGCCGCGTTCGACCGCCAGCAGGTTCGAGGCGCGAATCGCGTGATAGGTCACCGTATAGAAATAGATATTGGTGAAATCGACGCCTTCCTCCGAGCCGTAGAAGATGCGTGCGCGGGCGAGATAGCCGTGCAGGTTCATCTGGCCGAGGCCGATCGCATGGCTCTCGTCGTTGCCCTTCTCGATCGAAGGGACCGAGGCAATGTGGCTCATGTCCGAGACGGCCGTCAGCGCCCTGATCGAGGTCTCGACCGTCTTGCCGAAATCGGCGGAATCCATGGCCGCCGCAATGTTCAGCGAGCCGAGATTGCAGGAAATATCCTTGCCCAGATGCTTGTAGGAGAGGTCGTCGTTGTATTCGCTCGCCTCGCTGACCTGCAGGATCTCCGAGCAGAGGTTGCTCATCGAAATGCGGCCGGCGATCGGGTTTGCCCGGTTCACCGTATCCTCGAACATGAGGTAGGGATAACCGCTCTCGAACTGTATCTCGGCGAGCACCTGGAAGAATTCACGCGCCTTGATCTTCTTCTTCGAGATACGGGCGTCCGCCACCATCTCCCGGTACTTTTCCGTCACCGAAATCTCGGTGAAGGGCATGCCGTAAACGCGCTCCACGTCATAGGGCGAGAACAGATACATATCCTCGTTGTTCTTGGCGAGCTCGAAGGTGATGTCGGGCACGACGACGCCGAGCGACAGCGTCTTGATGCGGATCTTCTCATCGGCATTTTCGCGCTTGGTGTCGAGGAAGCGCATAATGTCGGGGTGATGGGCGTTGAGATAGACAGCACCCGCTCCCTGACGGGCACCGAGCTGGTTGGCATAGGAAAAACTGTCTTCGAGCAGTTTCATGACGGGAATGATGCCCGACGACTGGTTCTCGATCTGCTTGATCGGCGCGCCGGCCTCGCGGATGTTCGTCAGCGACAGCGCCACGCCGCCGCCGCGCTTCGACAATTGCAGCGCCGAATTGATCGACCGGCCGATCGATTCCATATTGTCCTCGACCCGCAGCAGGAAGCAGGAGACAAGTTCGCCGCGCTGCTTCTTGCCAGCGTTGAGGAAGGTCGGCGTCGCCGGCTGGAACCGGCCGGAAATGATCTCGTCGACCACGTCGCGGGCAAGGGCCTCATCGCCACGCGCCAGCGTCAGCGCCACCATGCAGATGCGGTCCTCGTAGCGCTCGAGATAGCGTTTTCCGTCGAAGGTCTTCAGCGTATAGCTGGTGTAATATTTGAACGCACCGAGGAAGGTCGGGAAACGGAACTTTCGGGCATAGGCCTCATCGAACAGTTCGCGTACGAAATTGAAGGAATACTGGTCGAGCACCTCCTGCTGGTAGTAGCCCTCGGTCACGAGGTAATCGAGCTTTTCCCTGAGATTGTGAAAGAACACGGTGTTCTGGTTCACGTGTTGCAGGAAATACTGCTTTGCCGCCAAGCGGTCCTTGTCGAGCTGGATCCGTCCCTCATCGTCATAGAGGTTCAGCATGGCGTTCAGCGCATGATAGTCCAGCGTTTCCGCCGCTTTTACAGGGCGTTCGCCGGCGGGGTGAGCAAAAGTGCTATGCGGTTTTGCGCCCGCATCCCGCGTCAGAGTTGTTGCCGTGTCCAAAATCGTTCCATTCCGTGTTTGACGTTGGCGACATCTTCTTCCGTGCCCATGAGCTCGAACCTGTAGAGGTAGGGCACCTGGCATTTCTGCGAAATCACGTCGCCGGCGAGCCCGTATGTCTCGCCGAAATTGCTGTTGCCCGCGGCAATAACGCCCCGGATGTGTCCTCGATTCTCCGCATCGTTCAAGAAACGGATCACCTGCTTGGGAACGGCACCCTTGCCACTGTCGCCGCTATAGGTCGGCACGATGAGAACGAAAGGCTCGCGGATACGCAACGCCTCTCCGCCGCTAGAAGGAATGCGCGCCGCGCGCAGCCCGAGCTTGGTGACGAATCGGTGGGTGTTCTCCGATCGGCTGGAATAGTAGACGATCAGCCCCACCGCCGTTTTCCGGTCAGGAGAGCGCACTGATCATATCGGGACGGAAACCCGCCCAATGCCGCTCGCCGGCGATGACGACCGGCGCCTGCATGTAGCCGAGGCTGCGGACGCGATCGAGCGCTTCGGCGTCCTGCGAGATATCGACGATATCGTAATCGACGCCCAGGCGGTCGAGGGCGCGATAGGTGGCGGTGCACTGGACGCAGGCAGGTTTGCTGTAGACGGTAACGCTCATCATGTTCCTCGTGATGTCAAAGAATTCAGGACGCAATACTCGGATCGGACGCCTTGCGACGTCCGGGGCAACGCTTGATGGTGATCTGGCAAAGTCGGCGGCTTAAACGCCCGATACGATCTCTTTCCGGATTTGTGCGGGCGGCGGCCTTGATGTTCTGGACATGACTTCAACCCCGAAGTGCGCATGCGGACGTTCGGGGCAGCGCAACAGGCGCGGATCATTCCGCTTCATGCACGCGACCTTCCGGACACCCCGCCCGTGGACGTTTCGTTCAAGGCAGGTCTCCTGGCTAGCGGGTCGAAGCACCCTGCCCCGGCCTTCCCGAGGCCTCATGCCTCAGTGACCTGAAATCGGACAGTTGCTCGCCGCTTACAGTTGCGGGGGCAGCTCCGGCCTTGTTGCGCCATCATGGCGAAACGCACCGTATTCCCATCTTCGCCCCCAGATCCTGACGAATCGAAGGCACCTCGAACACTAGATATAGTACGCGAATCGAGAAAAGCGTCAATGGGTGGTTGATGCATCGCGTTACGAGCGGGCTGAAATCGCTGCGTTCCTGTGAAAAACATGGATAACGAATGTTTAAGCAAAATGGGCTGTGGAGAACATCGGAACGAATAGAGCCCGCCTGTAGCCGGCTCTGCGATCTTCAATTTCGAAGGCTCGAATCGAGCCGAATAGACAAGCGCCTATCCCCTTATTCGAAGCAGCCGGAGCGCGTTGAACGTCACCAGCACGGTGGCGCCGGTATCGGCGAGGATCGCCGGCCAGAGCCCGGTCATCCCGATGATCGTCGTCACCAGGAAGACAGCCTTCAGCCCGAGCGCAATGGTGATATTCTGAAAAATATTGCGCATCGTCCGCTGCGAAAGCGCGATCATTCGCGCCACGTCGCCGACGCGTCCGTGTAGCACGGCCGCATCGGCCGTCTCCAGCGCCACGTCGGTGCCGCCGCCCATGGCAATGCCGATATCGGCAGCCGCCAGCGCGGGCGCGTCGTTGATGCCGTCGCCGACCTTGGCGACGATGAAGCCCCGGCGTTTGAATTCGCCGACGGCCTTCTGTTTGTCTTGCGGCATCATCTCGCCGCGCCAGTCGATGCCGAGCATGCCGGCGACGGCTGCCGCCGCCCGCTTGTTGTCACCCGTGAGCATCATCGCCTCTATCCCCGCTGCTTTCAGGGCCGACAGCCCGGCTTCAGCATCCTCACGCGGCTCGTCGCGCATGGCGATCAGGCCGGCTGCCGCGCCATTGACGAGAAGCACCGACACGCTCTTGCCCTCGTCGTTCAGCGCACTGATGCAGGCGTCCTTTTCCCCATCAAGCGCCCCGCGCTCGCGAGCGGCGGACGGCGACAGCAGATCCAGAGTCTCGCCCCCGACTTTGCCCGTGACGCCCTTGCCCGGCAGCGCCTCCAGCTCGAAGGCCGGCGGCACGGGAACGCCGTCCGCCTTGGCGCGGTTGAGGATCGCAAGCGCCAAAGGATGGCTGGAGCCCTGCTCCAGCACCGCCGCGCGCGACAGGAGCTGCGCTTCGTTCAAACTGAAGGAAACGATATCGGTCACCTGAGGCTTGCCTTCCGTCAGCGTGCCCGTCTTGTCCAAGGCGACCATCGTCACCTTCCCAAGGCCTTCCAGCACCGCACCGCCCTTCATCAGCAGTCCGCGCCGCGCGCCTGCCGAAAGCGAGGCTGCGATTGCTGCCGGCGTCGAGATGACAAGCGCGCAGGGGCAGCCGATCAGCAGGATGGCAAGGCCCTTGTAGATCCATTCAGCCCACACGCCGGCGAGGAACAGCGGTGGAACGACTGCAACCAACGCCGCGACCACCACGACGCCTGGCGTGTAATAGCGCGAGAACCGGTCGATGAAGCGTTCCGTCGGCGCCTTCGATTCCTGCGCCTCTTCCACCAGCTTGACCACCCGGGCGATGGTGTTGTCGGCCGCGGCCGCTGTGACGCGAACCCTAAGCACCGCATCGCCATTTACTGTCCCCGCAAAAACCGCGGCATCGACGCCCTTTCGAACCGGCGTGCTCTCGCCCGTCACCGGCGCCTCGTCGATCGCGCTCTCGCCCGATACGATGACGCCGTCCGCAGAAATACGGTCGCCGGGCCGAACCATGATGATCGCGCCAACGGCAAGGCTTTCCGCCGGCACCTCCCGCGTCTGGCCATTGTCTTCCAGCAAAGCATTCTTCGGCACCAGGGCCGTCAGCGATCGAATGCTTTCGCGGGCCTTGCCGGCAGCCACGCCTTCCAGCAGTTCGCCGACGAGAAACAGGAAGACGACGGTCGCCGCCTCCTCGCCCGCATTGATGATGACGGCGCCGACCGCGGCGATCGTCATCAGCATCTCGATCGAAAATGGCGCGCCTGCAAACGCCGCCATTATGGCGCGCCGCGCGATCGGTACCAGACCGACCAGCATGGCGACGATGAAGGCATAGGCTCCGACCGCAGGCGCGAGATGGCCGACAGCGTAGGCGGCAAGCAGCGCTGCACCCGAGAGGATGGTCAGCCGGCCCTTCCTGCTCTGCCACCAGGGGCCTGTCATCGGCCCATGGTCATGCCCGTGCAGGCCCTCGATTTCTTTTTCGGCATGGCGGTGATTGTGAACATGACCTTCATGCTCGTGCCCGGCGTGATCGTGATGATCGTACGATCCGTGATCTCCCCTCGGCGCAGCGCTTCCGGCAAAAGACGAGACCGAATAGCCGAGCCCCGTCACCTTCTTCTCGATCGCCTTGAGGTCGCTGCTGCCGTCGTGCCGAACGATCATCGAACCCGCTACCACCGAGACGGAAACATCGACGACTCCAGCCACGCGCCTGACCGCCGCGTCGATCTTGCTCGCGCAGGCGGCACAATCCATGCCGCCGACCCGGTATCGTGTCTCGTTCGCCTCAGCCATGATCCGATTCCTTGTCAAATAGAAGCACCTCTCCTACATCCTCTAGCGACTAGAGGTGCAAGAGGAATGTCATGAAAAAGATCACGATTGGCGTAGCCGCTCGCCGGAGCGGGGTCAAAGTGCCGACGGTGCGTTACTACGAGAGCATCGGCCTGCTCGCGGCGCCGAGCCGCAGCGAAGGCAACCAGCGCTCCTTCGAACCTGCCGATATCAACCGCCTCACCTTCATCCGCCATGCCCGCGAACTCGGTTTCGACATCGAGGCGATCCGCACGCTGCTCACCCTGCAGGATGATCCTCACCAATCTTGCGCTTCGGCCGATGCCATCGCCAAGGCCCGTCTCGTCGAGGTCGAGCAGCGCATCCGCCGCCTGAAGGCGCTGAAGGCCGAACTCGAAACCATGGTGGAAGGTTGCGGCCATGGCCGCGTCGACCAATGCCGTGTCATCGAGGTTCTCGCCGACCACGGCCAGTGCACGCATTCCCACCACTGATCGCGCCCTTGCGGGCAAGGCGCAGCCGCGCCAAAACTGCACCGGAAAGAATCGGGCGAAGGCATCCATGGACCAAAAGCGAATTGCGATCATCGGTGGTGGCCCGGCGGGCCTGGCGGCCGCCGAGCTGCTTTCGCTCTCCGGCCATGCGGTGACGGTCTATGACGCCATGCCGACCTTCGCCCGCAAGTTTCTTCTGGCCGGCAAGTCGGGGTTGAACATCACGCACTCCGAGGATTATGCCCGTTTCGCCACGCGCTTCGGCGCGGCCTCTGCCCGCCTGCGCCCCGCTCTCGATGCCTTTACCCCTGGCGATATCAGAGATTGGGCGACAGGGCTCGGAACCAAGACTTTCATAGGCTCGTCCGGCCGGGTCTTCCCTGATGTGATGAAAGCCTCTCCCTTGCTGCGAGCCTGGCTCAAACGGCTGGAGGCGCAGGACGTCATGCTGCGCACGCGCCACCGCTGGATCGGTTTTGCCGATGACGGCTATGTTTTCGAAACGCCTGAAGGACGCAGCATCGTCCATTGCGACGCAGTCCTGCTGGCGCTCGGCGGCGCCAGTTGGCCGCGCCTCGGCTCCGATGCACGCTGGCTGCCGTGGCTATCGGAGAAGGGCGTCGCGATCGAGCCCTTCCGGCCCGCCAATTGCGGCTTCGTCGTCGGCTGGAGCGAAAGCTTCCGCGACCGTTTCGCCGGCGAGCCGGTGAAGTCGGCCACCGCCACCTCCGATGCCGGCACCTTTCCCGGGGAATTCGTCGTCACCGCAAACGGCATCGAGGGCAGCCTGGTCTATGCCCATGCGGCGAGCCTTCGCGATCGGCTGCTGAACTGCGGTAGCGCTGCCCTGACGCTCGACCTCGCGCCGGGCCGGACGCTCGAAAGGCTGACCCGCGACCTCGCGCGCCAGGATGCCAAATCGAGTTTTTCAAACCGCCTGCGCAAGGGCGCCGGCCTCGACGGCGTCAAGGCGGGATTGCTGCGCGAACTCGCTGCCGAGCGCGACCGAGCCGATCCCGGCCGCCTCGCCGGCATGATCAAGGCCCTGCCGGTGCCGGTTCTCGAAACGAGGCCAATCGGCGAGGCTATCTCCTCGGCCGGCGGCGTCCGCTGGAGCGGCATCGACGATGGCTTCATGTTGAAGACGCTGCCGGGCACCTTCGTCGCCGGCGAGATGCTAGACTGGGAAGCGCCGACCGGCGGCTATCTCCTCACCGCCTGTCTTGCGACCGGCCGCGCCGCCGCACGCGGCATCGAGGCTTGGCTGCGACGCTGACCATCGCCAGCAAAGCTGGGCGAGGATCGCGATCTAAATCAAAGACGTGGCGTATCCGTCGTGCAAGGATCGCGCATGCCTTTCAGCATCATGCCCTGATCGCCAGGCGAGGAGGAAGCTGGCCGTCTCTGCGTGCAATTGCAAACCGGCGGCTTTTCCATCAGATTATGCTGCAGTTCCGTGGGAGGAGCAGATGCACGAACAGTCAGCACATGCGGAGCATGTCTATAGCTCTGCGCAACGGAACTCGGCCGCCGCAAGTTCTCCGATTGTCGCCTCCTGGCGGCGTTGCATGACCATGCACCGGCTCGCGCCCGAGGACGAACGTACGCCGCTGCGTCTGACCGACGAGGAATTTCACCGCGCCCGCGAACAGTCCGAACGGCTGGTCGCCGGTGCAAGCGAGGAGCTCGACCGGCTCTTCACCACGGTCGGGAAAGCCGGCTGCTGCATTCTTCTGACGGACAGGAACGGCATTGCGCTGGAGCGTCGGGGCGCTGCCGGCGACGATAAGGACTTCCGCCAACTCGGTCTCTGGACCGGTTCGGTATGGACCGAGGCGAGCATCGGCACCAACGGCATCGGCACGGCGCTTGCCGACGAGCGCGCCGTCGCCATCTTCCGCGACCAGCATTTCTTCTGCTCGAATATCCGCCTGAGCTGCACCACGGCGCCGGTGCGCGATCATCGCGGTGAACTCGCCGCCGCCCTCGACATTTCGACCTGCCGCGATGACATCAATGAAGTGACGCTGGCGATCCTCACGCAGACCGTGCGCGATGCCGCGATGCGCATCGAACTCAACCTCTTCCGCTCGGCCTTTCCCGGCGCCCGCTTCCTGATGGTCCCGGCCGGCGCCAATTCCGCCGCCGCCCTGCTTGCCGTCGACAGGCATGATCTCGTGCTTGGCGCAACCCGCGCCGCCCGCATCGCGCTGCAGTTGGACGACAAGCGGATTGCGGCCGGCATACCAGCCGCCGATGCTCTGCGCGAAGCCGTCGTCTCACAGCAGGAAGAGATGGTCGAGGCGGAAAAGGCGGCCTTGCTGAGGGCGCTGTCGCGCACCAGCGGCAACGTCTCGCAGGCGGCGATCGCGCTCGGCATAAGCCGCGCCACGCTGCACCGGAAGATGAAGAAGTTCGACCTGCATTAGCCCGACCCGGAACATGTAACAGACAAGGCTATCATGACGCGGCCCTGTCGCATGACTGCGACAGTGTGCACTGCGGTATCGCAGACCTCCCCTGTTCGCTTCGACAAAACGCGCCCATTTTGCCTCCATTGGTTCACTTCGGAACCTGGTTCATCACGGGAGGATGACATGCTTCATCAGAAAATCGTCGAGTCGCCATTCAAGCTGAAATACGGCAACTATATTGGCGGCGAATGGCGCGAGCCGGTCGAAGGCAGGTATTTCGAAAACCTGACGCCGGTCACCGGCGGCAAGCTCTGCGACATTCCTCGTTCCGATGAAAAGGACATCAATCTCGCGCTCGACGCCGCCCATGCGGCCAAGGAAAAATGGGGCCGCACCTCCGCCGCCGAGCGCTCCAACATCCTCATGCAGATCGCGCAGCGGATGGAAGACAAGCTGGAATTGCTCGCCCAAGCCGAGACCTGGGATAATGGCAAGCCCATCCGCGAGACAATGGCGGCCGACATTCCGCTGGCAATCGACCATTTCCGCTATTTCGCCTCCTGCATCCGTGCCCAGGAAGGCTCCATCGGTGAAATCGATCATGATACGATCGCCTATCACTTCCACGAGCCGCTCGGCGTCGTAGGCCAGATCATCCCCTGGAACTTCCCGATCCTGATGGCGACGTGGAAGCTCGCGCCGGCGCTGGCCGCTGGCAACTGCGTCGTGCTGAAGCCTGCCGAACAGACGCCGGCCTCGATCCTGCTCTGGGCCGAACTGGTCGGCGATCTGCTGCCGCCCGGCGTTCTCAATATCGTCAACGGCTTCGGCATCGAAGCCGGCAAGCCGCTGGCGACCAGCCCGCGGATCGCCAAGATCGCCTTCACCGGCGAAACGACGACAGGCCGGCTGATCATGCAATATGCCAGCCAGAACCTCATTCCGGTGACGCTGGAACTCGGCGGCAAATCGCCGAACATCTTCTTCGCCGATGTGATGGCCGAGGATGACGACTTCCTCGACAAGGCGCTCGAAGGCTTTGCGATGTTTGCCCTTAACCAGGGTGAAGTCTGCACCTGCCCGAGCCGCGCCCTCGTTCAGGAATCGATCTATGACCGCTTCATGGAAAAGGCGGTCAAGCGCGTCGAGGCGATCAAACAGGGTAACCCGCTCGATCCTGCGACGATGATCGGCGCTCAGGCTTCGACCGAGCAGTTGGAAAAGATTCTTGCCTATCTCGACATCGGCAAGCAGGAAGGCGCTCAGGTTCTGGCTGGCGGCTCCCGCAACGATCTCGGCGGCGAACTGGCAAAAGGTTATTACGTCAAGCCGACGATCTTCAAGGGCCACAACAAAATGCGCATCTTCCAGGAGGAGATCTTCGGACCGGTGGTCTCGGTCACGACCTTCAAGACCGAGAAGGAAGCACTCGAAATCGCCAACGACACGCTTTACGGCCTCGGCGCCGGTGTCTGGAGCCGCGACGCCAATCGCTGCTATCGCTTCGGCCGCGAGATCCAGGCCGGCCGCGTCTGGACCAACTGCTACCACGCCTATCCCGCCCATGCCGCCTTTGGCGGCTACAAGCAATCGGGCATCGGCCGCGAAACCCACAAGATGATGCTCGAGCACTACCAGCAGACGAAGAACATGCTGGTGAGCTACAGCCCGAAGGCGCTCGGTTTCTTCTGAGAACTTTCGTGTGGTGGGAGGGAGTCTCAAAAACCCCTCCCCAACCCCCTCCCCACCAGGGGAGGGGCTTAAACCTGCGGCGCTCGCCGTATTCGTTTTTTGAGCGAAGTATATGCATCCGGCTCGTCGTTTTGCGGGCCGGTGCCACAGCCTAGCCCCTCCCCTTGTGGGGAGGGGTTGGGGAGGGGAATTCCTCTTCCAAAACCTTGGAGAAGACCGATGGAAATGACCGTCAACGGCGAACCGCGTGTTATCGCAACCGACGCAGCTCTTGACCTGATCGCTGAGATCAAGCGCGACCATCCCGATATCCTCTTCCACCAATCCGGCGGCTGCTGCGACGGCTCCTCGCCGATGTGTTATCCCGCCAATGAATTCATCGTCGGCGATAGCGACGTCAAGCTTGGCGAGATCGGCGGCGTGCCGGTCTATATCGGCGCCAGCCAGTTCGAGGCGTGGAAGCACACACAGCTGATCATCGATGTCGTGCCGGGTCGCGGCGGTATGTTCTCGCTCGACAACGGACGCGAGAAACGCTTCCTCACCCGCTCGCGGCTCTTCGGCGGCGGAGAGGCCTGTGCCGTCCCGGATGCTACGGATAGGCGGTCTGGCGCGCAATATTCTTCCCGTTGAGAATTTCGCCTGTAGTATTCCCATAGTACCTTCTGTCCGACGGTCTTTGTTAATCTTCGTCCGTTGGTTTCAAGGGAGGATACGATGCCAGCTCCAAAGATCCTGATGATAACCGGTGATTTCACCGAAGATTATGAAACGATGGTGCCGTTCCAGACGCTGCTCGCCTGCGGCTATACGGTCGATGCCGTCTGCCCCGGCAAGAAGGCGGGTGAGAGCGTCGCCACCGCCATCCATGATTTCGAGGGCGACCAGACCTATTCCGAAAAGCGCGGCCACAATTTCGCGCTGAACGCCACTTTCGACAGCGTGCGGGCGGAGGATTACGATGCCCTCGTCATCCCCGGCGGTCGCGCGCCCGAATATCTCCGCCTCAATGCCGACGTCATCAAAGCGGTCCGGCACTTCTTCGATGCCGGAAAACCGGTTGCAGCCATCTGCCACGGGGCGCAGCTGCTTGCCGCTGCCGGCGTCCTGAAGGGCCGCACCTGCTCGGCCTATCCCGCCTGCCGGCCCGAAGTCGAACTGGCCGGCGGCGTTTATGCCGATATTGCAATCACCGATGCGGTCTCGGACGGCAATCTGGTCACGGCGCCGGCCTGGCCGGCGCATCCCTCCTGGCTGCGCCAGTTCATGGCGGTGCTCGACGCCACGTCGATGCCTGAAACGAACGCCGCCTGACAAGGGGTGGCACCGGGAGGACGACATGTGTGAACTCTTCATCAAAGCGGATGCGCGGCTATGGGAAAGCGCCACCCGGTCGCTGCGTATCGACGGCATGGTCACCAGCGTCAGGCTGGAGAACTTCTTCTGGTCGAAGCTCGAGGAAATTGCCCGGCGCGACGGCATGAATGTCGTGCAACTGATCACCCGGCTGCATCATGAGTCGATCGACGCCGGTCACGATCTCGGAAATTTCACATCTTTCCTACGCGTCTGCTGTGCTCGCTATCTCGATCTGCAGCTCACCGGCGATATCCCCGCCGATGTCAGCCGCCCGATCTCCGAGCTGGATGCGCCGGTCATTCTCGGCCGCGAACGGGAAAAATATCACTGAAGCCTGGCCTGGCGAACCGCCGATGATTGCGGCAGAGCTCTCCACGGGGAGCTCTGCCGACAATCCTGGGATAACTGAGCTTGGTGCGGCTGCACGGGGGTTGCGTTGCGGCGCAGCCTGGATCAACAATGCACGGCATCATCCAGCACCGGCACCTCAGGAGATCGATTGCCATGAACGACCAGGGAGCCGTGATCGTCACGGGAGCCGGCGGCAATCTTGGCAGCGCCGTTGTCCGCGAGCTTGCCGCAGGCGGCGCCAAGCTCGTCTGCATGAACCGGTCGAGCCAGGAACTGGAAACCTTGGCCGGCGAGCTTCCGGCCTCCACGGAGTTCCTGTCGATCGCCGGAACGGAGCTCACCGATTATGCCTCCTGTGCTGCCGCCGTCGCTCGGGCCGTCAAGCACTTCGGCGGCGTCAGCGCCCTGGTCAATACGGTCGGCGGCTTCCAGATGGGACCGGTCGGGCCGGATGCGCCTTCCCAATGGGACACGATGATGACCGCCAATGCCCGCACTGCGCTGACGATCAGCGCTGCGGTTCTCCCGACCATGAAGGCGGCAGGCTATGGCCGCATCGTTCACGTCGCCGCCGCCCCCGGCCTGAAGGCCGGAGCCAATCAGGCGGCCTACGCCGCCTCGAAAGCCGCCGTCATCCGGCTGACCGAGGCGATAGCTGCGGAAAACCGCGATCACCGCATCACCGCCAACTGCGTTCTTCCCGGGACGATCGATACGCCTGAAAATCGCGCCGCCATGCCGAATGCGAAGACGGATGGCTGGGTATCGCCGCAATCGATCGCCCGCCTCATCGCCTTCCTGATTTCACCGGCCGCAGCTGTCGTCACCGGCGGCGCGATCCCGGCGACCGGGCGCGAATAAAGCAGGGTCTGCCTGTCTGACAGCGCCATCTGGCGTGCGGCATGGTCCTTTTGTATTCTCGGGCAGGAGACCGGGCTTAGGGGAGCGGCAGGACGTGATGGTGTTGATGATCGCATTGCGACAGCAGGTGCGAAACGGCGGTGGTCGATGACGGACGGGCCTGCAGTCCGCACCGCCGGCGTCACCGAACTGCGCGAGGAGTGGTTCCTCGGCGTCAGCATCGCAACCAGCCTGATATTTTTCGCTTTTCCGGAGCAGCTCTTCCGCCGGCTTTCCGATCCTTTTTGGTTCGCCGTCATTTTCGGCTGGCTGTTTGCCGTCGTTCTCGGCTCCGCCTTGTCTGTCGTGCGGCATGCGGATCATCTGGCCGAACGGCTGCAGGAGCCTTACGGCACGCTTATTCTGACGCTCGCCATCACCTCGATCGAAGTCATGGCAATCTCCGCCGTCATGATTCACGGCGAAAACAACCCCACGCTTGCACGCGATACCTTGTTTGCTGTCGTCATGATCATCTTGAACGGCATGGTCGGCCTGTCCTTGCTGCTCGGCGCGTGGCGGCGGCCGGAACAACAGCATAATCTGCAGGGTGCCAATGCCTATCTCGGCGTCATCGTGCCGCTGGCGACGCTGAGCCTCGTCATGCCGACATTTCTTGCCGGCCCGGACGGACAGCATCCATCGACGCCGCGGCAATTGATACTGGGCATCATCTCGGTGGGCCTTTACGCCACATTCCTGTTTCTGCAGGCCGGCCGCCATCACGACTATTTCACCACCGACGGCAACCGCCATCAGCATCCCGGCGAGCACACTCCTCCGCATGGCCCCCTCTGGCCCCATGCGGTTCTGCTCCTCGCCTACATGGGTCCCGTCGTCTTTCTGGTCGAACAGCTTGCGCGGCCGATCGACTACATCATCGAAACCCTGCATGCGCCAACCGCATTTGGCGGCGTTGTCATGGCCATCCTTGTCGCAACGCCCGAGGCGATCAGCGCGGTGCGCGCATCCATCGCCGATAATCTCCAGCGCTCGGTCAATATCTTTCTGGGTTCGGTTCTGTCGACAATCGGGCTGACCGTGCCGGCGATGCTCGTCGTCAGCCGCCTTTATGGGCACCCGGTCACGCTGGGCCTGGAACACGGCGATCTGGTGATGCTCGTGCTCACCCTGGCCGTCAGCATCATTACCTTTGCCAGCGGCCGCACCCATCTGATGCAGGGCGCCGTCCATCTGGTGCTTTTTCTGGCTTACGTGCTGCTCATCTTCCAGCAATGACCTCCGCGCAAGAATAGGAAAGCAAAGACCTCCACGCTCGGTTGGTATTCCGCTATGATGACGATCGCTCTTGCACGGCTTGCCAGCATCGCGGCGCCTGCGGGGTGGCCAGACGATACGGAGAGGGACGTGAGCTCACTGTTGCTTGGCGGGCTGGTATTTGTTTTTCTGGCAGCGGCGACATCGATAGGAATGATCGTTCGCGGTCGCTTGCCGGATCATCATCTCAGTTCGGAATCCAAGGATGTCATCAGGCTCGCGACCGCGGTCGTGGGGACGTTGTCGGCCTTGGCGCTCGGCCTCTTGATTGCATCCGCCAAATCGACTTACGACGATGCCGAAGAGGAGATGAGAACGGCCGCGGCTCGGGTTCTGCTGCTGGACCGCGTCATGGCGCAATACGGCTCGGAAACCGGCGATGCACGTCGGCTACTGCGCCAACTCATCGAAAGACGACTGAGTCGCGGCTGGACTGCCGCAACCACCGACGAGGCATCCGGCAAGGCGCTGGGAGAATATCAGGATATCGAGGCCGTTCAGGGCGACCTTCGATCCTTGTCGCCGAAGAATGCCGTCCAGCACTCTCTCCAGACGCGTGCTCTCGATGTCAGCGGCATGGTGGCGGAAACGCACTGGCTGCTGGTCGAATCCGGCAGCGAAGGCCTGCCGTGGGCCTTCCTCGCGGTTCTCGTCTGTTGGCTCTCCCTGCTATTTGCGACCTTCGGGCTGCAGGCGCCGCCCAACCCGACGGTGCTGTCCATTCTCTTTGTCTGTGCGCTTTCCGTCGCCGGCGCGGTCTTCCTGATCTCGGATATGGCCAATCCATATATCGGGCTCGTGCGCGTCTCCGATGCACCCTTGCAATCCGCCATGGAGCGGCTTGGAGAACCGTAACTGCGATACGAACCCTCCTGCCCGCCTCTTCCGACTTCAACGCACTCCAATTGTGCACCAAGGGCTATTGCAATTTTTAGCAATGCCGCGACATAGTATCGCATGCCTTGAACCTTCGGCAGGCCATTGGGGGCAGCCGTCGAGGCACGCATGAAGACCACAGCGCCGCGCGTCCTTCAGACGCGCAAAGACGCTGTTGCAGTTTGGATTGCTGCATAACTATCCTTCGATCGGCTCCGGTTTCGGGAATTATGCGGTGGGCTCTAGACCTGTCGAGGCGGCGGCAATGCGTGGGAGATTGCATCAGGGTCTGCGACTTTTTGTGACATTTGCCGGCACGGCAATGCTCGCCGGCTGCGAGGAGAGCGGCAACACCTATGTTCCCCCTCCGCCGCCTGTGGTTCGGGTCGCGCAGCCGGTCCAGGAGCCGGTGACGCTCTATTTCGAACTCACCGGCAATACGGCGCCGCTCAATGCCGTCGATATCGAGGCGCGAGTTCAGGGCTATATCCAATCCATCGACTACCAGGACGGCATGATGGTGAAGAAGGGCACCAAGCTTTTCGGCATCGAGCGGGACACCTACGAGGCGCAACTCGATCAGGCGAAGGCATCCCTTGCCTCGCAGCAGGCCTCC
This sequence comes from Rhizobium binae, assembly GCF_017357225.1. NCBI lineage: Bacteria > Pseudomonadati > Pseudomonadota > Alphaproteobacteria > Hyphomicrobiales > Rhizobiaceae > Rhizobium > Rhizobium binae. The sequence continues at coordinate 4,053,090 of NZ_CP071604.1, forward strand.
CAGGTCGGCGCAAAGCAGGAATATGACCGGCAGGTCAATCTCATGAAGCAACAGGTCACCACCCAGACGGCGGTCGACAGCGCCAAGGCGACACTTGACGAGGCGAATGCGGCCATCCTCAATGCCCAGGCCAATGTCGCACTTGCGACGATCAACCTCGGCTATACGGAGGTGCTCGCTCCCTTCGACGGCATCGTCACGGATCACCTCGTCGATATCGGCACGCTGGTCGGCGTGTCCGGCCCCACCAAACTCGCCAGTATCGTCCAGACCGATCCGCTGTATGCCTATTTCAACGTCAGCGAAACGCAGGTTTTGATGATCAAGGAAACCCTGGCAAAGCAGGGACACACCTTCCGGCAGACGGACCTTCCGTCCATACCGGCGGAGATCGGCTTGCAGACGGAGGAAGGTTACCCGCACAAGGGACATCTCGATTACGTATCGCCTCAGCTCGACGCCTCGACGGGCACGCTTCAGGTGCGCGCCCTCTTGGACAACAAGGATCACGCCATGCTGCCCGGCCTCTTCGTCAGGGTGCGGGTGCCGGTCGGACACAATGACAAGGCCCTTCTGGTGCGCGACGACGCGATCGGAACGAACCAGCTCGGCAGCTACGTTCTCGTTCTCGGCAAGGACGACGTCGTCGAGCAGAAGCCCATCAAGACGGGTCAGCGTGAAGGCCCGCTCCGCGTCGTGGAATCCGGCCTCGACCCGGCCGACCTCGTCGTCATCCAGGGTGTCCAGCAGGCTATCCCAGGCAGCAAGGTCGCGCCCGAGAAGATGGAAATGAACCCGACGGCCAAAGCCGCGGGCGATGCCAAAGCCAATGCCACCACGCAGTGAATTCGCCACCGTGCTTCATCTGAACGTCCAAAGGACAACAGCATGATCTCGCGTTTTTTCATCGAGCGGCCGGTACTCGCCAACGTCCTGGCATTGGTCTTCGTGCTTATCGGCGCGGTCGCCCTCTTCCAGCTGCCCGTGGCGCAATATCCGAACGTCGTTCCGCCGACGGTGCAGGTAACGACCCGTTTTCCCGGAGCCAGCGCCCAGACCCTCATCGACACCGTGGCGCTGCCGATCGAGCAGCAGGTCAACGGCGTGCAGGACATGCTCTACATGCAGTCGACGAGCGCCAGCGACGGCACCTATTCCCTGACCGTCACCTTCGCCATCGGAACGGATCCGGATCAGGCGCAGGTTCTGGTGCAGAACCGTGTCGCCATCGCGATGTCGTCGCTTCCGGAAGCTGTCCAGCTTCAGGGCGTGACGACGCAGAAGAAATCGACGGCGATCCTCGGTTTCGTCAGCCTGACTTCGCCCGACAGTCGCTATGACAGCCTGTTCCTGTCGAACTACGCCGTCATCAACCTGCAGAACGAGCTCTCCCGCCTGCCGGGTGTTGGAAACGTCACCGTATTCGGAGCCGGCCAATACGCCATGCGGATCTGGATGGATCCAAACCTGCTGCAGGCGCGCGGCCTGACCCCGCAGGATGTCGTCAATGTCGTACAGCAACAGAGCCAAGAAGTCGCCGCCGGCCAGATCGGCATCCCGCCGGTGCCGAAAGGACAGCTCTTCCAATACACGCTGAACGTCAACGGCCGGCTGAACGAGGCGGCCGATTACGAAAACATCATCGTCAAGGTCGAAAGCGGAGAGGGTGGCCGCATCACCCGAGTGCGCGATATCGGCCGCGTCGAACTCGGCGCCCAGACCTACAGTCAATCCTTCACGCAGAACGGCCGGCCGGCGGCTGGTATCGGCGTTTTCCAGCTGCCGGAGGCGAACGCCATTGCAGTGGCGCAGGCGGTGAATGCGAAGATGGAGGAACTCTCCAAGAGTTTTCCGCCGGGCCTCGAATACCACGTGCCGTTCGACACGACGAAATTCGTCAAGGCTTCCATCGACGAGGTTTACGTCACCCTGATCGAGGCGGGTGTGCTCGTTCTCATCGTCATTCTCATTTTCCTGCAGGATTGGCGGGCGATGCTCGTGCCTGCAACGACCGTTCCTGTCACCATCATCGGCGCCTTCGCGGCCATGGCGGCATTGGGCTTCACCGTCAACCTGTCGACGCTGTTTGCCATCGTTCTCGCCATCGGTATCGTCGTCGATGATGCCATCGTTATCGTCGAGGGCGTTGCCCGGCACATCGAGGCGGGCATGTCAGGTCGAAAGGCGGCCGAGAGGGCGATGGAGGAACTGCTTGGCCCGGTCATCGGCATCACGCTGGTGCTGATGGCCGTTTTCATTCCCGCCGCCTTCCTGCCCGGACTGACCGGCCAGCTCTACCGGCAGTTCGCGCTCGTCATCGCCGCGACCGCGCTGATCAGCGCCATCAACGCCGTCACCCTGAAACCGACGCAATGCGCCCTCTGGCTGCGCGCACCAGTGCCGCTCGAAAAACGCAACGTCTTCTATCGCGGCTTCAACAGGGGCTACGATTGGGGTGAACGCCACTATGCCGGATTGATCGGCTCAATGACGCGCCGCAGCGGCATCATGGCCATTGCAGCGCTCGCGCTGATCGGGGTTGCCATTTGGGGCCTCACCCGCCTGCCGACCGCCTTCCTGCCGCTCGAAGATCAAGGCTATGTGCTGATCAGTGCGCAATTGCCCGACGGGGCCTCGAAGGAACGGGCGGATGCCGTGATGGAAGAGGTCGGCAAGATCGCCGAGGCCGCGCCCGGGGTCGATCAGGTGCTGACCATCAGCGGCATTTCGGTCCTCGACAATAGTGCCAGCCTGCAGAATGCCGGCGTCGCCTATGTCGTCCTCAAGGATTGGGATGAGCGCGGCAGGGAAAAGGGACAAGACCTGCTGTCGATCTACCAGCATCTGAACGACGCCCTGCAGCACGTGCTGACCGCCAAGACGCTGGTGGTCGTGCCGCCGCCGATCCAGGGCGTCGGCAATGCCAATGGCTTTACCATGCAGGTCGAACTTCGCAACGGAATATCCGACTATCCGTTGCTGCAATCGCTTGCCGATACGATCGTCAAGAACGGCAACGCCCAATCATCGCTGCAAAGGCTCAGCACGCCGTTTCGCTCGAACGTGCCGCAGCTCGCAGTCTCCGTCGATCGCATCAAGGCGGAAACATTGGGCATTACCGTGGGGCAGGTCTTCTCCGCTCTCTCCGGCTATGTCGGATCGAGCTATGTCACCCAGTTCAACAAATTCGGCCGCACCTTCCAGGTCTATGCGCAGGCCGCTTCCCATTTCCGTATCAGCCCCGAAGATATCCGCAAGCTGAAGGTCAAGGCCGGCGACGGAACCATGGTGCCGCTCGGCACGGTCGTCGATGTTACGAGAACGCAAGGTCCTTCGCTGATCAGCCTCTACAATCTCTACCCGACCGCGACCATCGTCGGCGGGCCGGCCGCGGGCTTCAGCTCCGGCCAATCGCTCGAGGTCATGGAGCAGGTCGCCGATCATACTTTGCCGACGGGAACCGGTTTCGAATGGACGGCGCTCTCCTATCAGGAGAAGGCGGTCGGCGGGCAGATCTACTTCATCTTCGCGCTCGCCATGCTGCTCGTCTATTTCGTGCTCGCCGGCCAATATGAAAGCTGGATCCTTCCGCTGGCAGTGATCCTCGCTGTGCCGCTCGCTCTGCTCGGCACTGTAGCGGCACTCACGGCGGCGGGTGTGGCCAACAATCTCTATACGCAGATCGGCCTTATCCTGCTGATTGCGCTCGCCGCCAAGAACGCCATCCTTATCGTCGAATATGCGCGTGAGAAGCGGGCGGAAGGCATGGAAATCCTCGACGCCGCCGTCGAGGCCGCCCGCCTGCGTTTCCGGCCGATCCTGATGACGTCCTTCGCCTTTATCCTCGGGGTGCTCCCGCTCGTGCTGGCGACAGGCGCCGGCGCATCGGCCCGCAAGTCGATCGGCATATCGGTTTTCAGCGGCATGATCGCCTCGACCTGCCTCGCCATCCTCTTCGTTCCGTCCTTCTATGTGCTGCTGCAGCGCCTCGAGGAACACTGGAAGCGGCGCGGCGCGCCCGTAAGCACGGCCGCGAGCGTGGCGAAGGCGGAGATGTCGAACGTCCGGTAAGACGATAACAGCAATTATTGGACGATCACCTGCACATAGACGTTGCCGCTTTTGGCATAATAATAACCGCCGCATCGATAATAATAGCCGCCGTAATAGGGACCATAGCGGCAGCCTGCCGGAAGCACGGCGATGGTCGTCGTCGTGCGTGTGACGACCCGCCGCGTCGTCCGGCGGGCCACGCCCGCGTAGGAGAGCGGCGTCAGCGGCCTGCCGATGACGGCGCCGGCCGGCGTGGCAAAGCCGATCGGCAATGGGAGGGATACCTGCTCCTCGATGTGAAAGCCGGTGATTGTCAGAACGCCGGCCAGACCGAGGGCGAAGAACAGCTTCCTATAGGTCATTTTACCTCTCCCGTACTGGCAGCCTCAGGCAGTTCATCAAGAGATTGCAGTTCACTGAGATCGACCGTCTTTGCGCTGGCTGGAAGCTCGATCGTGTAGGAAACGGCCGCGACATCCGCACCGCTTTTGAAGTCGCTGATTTGGATCGTGTATTGCGGCGCCTGGACGACGTGCTTACTGGTGATGACGTAACGGCGGGGTATCGGTTGCGGGCCGCTCTGTATCCAGATCTGCCAGTCGATCTCAGGCGTTCGGAAGGCCAGATATTCGCATTCGACCCCATCCACGAAAGCGCTGGAAATATGCTTGGCCTCCGTCACATCCGACATGAGCACGTCATAGACGTTGGAGGAGAGAAGATCGGCCCCCGGCGCTTCGACGCCTGCAGTCATCAGCCTGTCAATCAGATCATCGAGCGAACCCTTGCCATCGATCTTGGCATAGGCGTCGAGGTTCTTGCCGTGAACCGTCAGGGACGAACCGTCGAAACTTACGTCGAGGTCGGCAAAGCCGCCGGTCCTCGTGACGCGCAACTTGTCGGGGCGGGTCAGGTTGGCAGTCCCGGAGCTTACGAACTGGAGTTTCTCGAAGGCGGGCGTCACGGCTTCGAGCGACGATTGATAGGTGAAGGAGATCGTCTTCTGCGCCGTCAGAAAATCGGACATCGTCTTCAAAAGTGCCTTCGCATCATCGGCCCGCGCGCTCGTCGGCGCTGCGAGGCTGGCGGCAAGCGAAGCGTAGAGGAGGATCCGCTTCAATCGCGGCAAAGGGAAAGTCGATGACATGGCAATGCCTTTCGTTCGTGTCATCATTGATCTCATCGAATTGCGGACGGCAGCTGGCGGACCTGCCGCAGCCGGCTATGAAATGTGAGAGATGCAATGCAGGCAGGCGGACAAAGTGTCGTTGCCGGCCTCTGCGGCATCGCGCGCCGAATTTCTGGCTGGTGCGCGACGCTTTCTTTCTGAGATCAGGTTTCAAATGGGCGCTACAATCCCGAGGTCAGCACGCGATGGCAGGCAGGCGATACGCGCTGCAGATTGTCCCGCAGACAGGCAATGCCCCGCCCTCCTCCCAAGGGCACCATGCGGCACAAGGCCCGGAAGTCCGCACCGCAGGTTTCCCGCAGGATCATCACTTCCTCACGCGGGGAGAAGGCTGGCATCATCGCCGGAGGAGCCGGCGTGATCGCACTGGTAGCCGCCGCATCGCCGGCGGCGACCGGTGCCCCCGATCCCCCTATAGCCGCAACTGCTTGCTGACATGGCGCCGATAGAGCGGCATTATGCTGTTGCAGACAGCTGAGAGCCGCCGCACCGCCCGGCGCGACCCCGGAACATTGCGCCATGAAATCGCGCTGACAGGCCGATTTGACCGCATTGCGCTGCGCCTGCGTCGGCTGATGCGCCGGCGTAGCGGTCGTGGGCGCAGGGGTGGCCGTCGCGGTATTTGCAGGTGCCGCCGGCGTTGGCTCCGCAGATGTCGACTTGGGTTTGACGTTCACCGCAGAAACCGCCTTCCGGCAGCCTTCCGAAAGCGCAGCGCTATGCTGCTGCAGGCAGGTCAGCGCCTCGATACCGCCCGGCGTCACCCCGGAGCATTTCGCCATGAAATCGGAACGGCACTCGGCCCTGATCGCCTCGCGCTGCTCTTCGGTCGGCGCTTGCCCGGATGCAATTCCGGCGAAGAACACAATCGCGCAGAACGCGGGCAACGCGGAGATTGCCGATTGAAGACGATGCTTCCCGTGTGGAGAGGCTGTTGGAGAAGATCCCCATCTTCGCATGATTCCCCCCTGTAAATTTTTGATCTACTTCATGAAATCGACTGCCATCGAAATAGGAAAATAGGCGCCGCCGAATGGACGGACGTTACTTGCTACTATGGAAATATATGATGCGCCCGAACTACGTATATTAGAATATTAACCTTTTAGCAACTATTTCGTTGTCACTCGAAAATCGATGAAAACTTGCACGGATATTGTTTCTACCATCCAGAACGACAAAAGCCCGCACGAGGCGGGACTTTCTGAGCTTTGCTTGCTGGGCAGGTTTTGAACCGTTCGCTACACTTGGTCCTGATTGGCAGCCACCGGCAATTTGCCCTCGTCCGAAACACGGGCTTCGGTCTGCCGGGCGGCAGAGACGAGTCGGCGCTGTGCGCGTATCGCGTTCCATTGTTGGTCGATCAGGACGCCGATGAGGATCACGCCACCCATGACGGCGAAATTCAGCGACGACGGGATGCCAAGCAGATTCACGAGATTCTGCAATTCCTGGAGCAGGACTGTTCCGAGCACGGCGCCAACGATCGATCCCTCGCCGCCGCGGAGCGAAAAGCCGCCAAGGACGGCAGCGGCAATTGCGTAGAGTTCATAGAACTGGCCATGGCTGGCCGGCGAGATCGAGCGCGTGTACATGGCGAAATAGATTGCCGCGAGCGCCGTAAGCAGTCCGCAGATGACATAGGCCGATAGCACCATCCGGCCGGTGCGGATACCGGAATAGCGGGCCGCCTCCTCGTTCTTGCCGATCGCATAAAGATAACGCCCGAAGACAGAGCGATGCAGCACCACCCACATCACCACGGAAATGATGACGAGCGCTATGAAGGTGTTGGGAACGCCGTACAACCGTCCCGCGGTCAGGAACTCTAGGTACGGGAAATTTTGGCCGAACGCAAAACCCGCCGTTCCGTCGGCCGTATAAAAGCGCGCTGCGCCGCGATAGATAAGGAGGCCGCAGAGGGTGACAACGAAGGGTTGCAGATTCAGCCGAGTGATCAGCCAGCCGTGAATGGCGCCGATGACCGCGCCGAGCACGAGAATGAGTGGTAGCGCCAGAATCCATGGCATATCTTGGACCGCGACGAAATCGACAAACAGCACACCAAGAAGCGCGACGAGCGAACCGACGGACAGTTCGATCCCGCCTGTAATGATGACGTAGGCCTGGCCAATCGACAGGATGCCGAACAGGCCGATCAGGTTGGCGGTATTCGCCAGGTTGATCGGCAGCAGGAAGCGCGGATTGATGATCGCGACGACGATGCCTACGACGACGATCAAAAGCAGCAGTCCAAGATCTTTTTTGATCATTCCAGATCCATCCCCCGATATCTGACTATGTTGCCGCGGCGGCTATTTTACGCGTTTGCCGACGGCAAGCAAAAGGACGCTTTCCTGACTGAATTCGTCCTCATCGAGAATGCCGGAGATCTGGCCCTCATGCATGACGGCAATGCGGTCAGAAACCCCGATCACCTCTTCCATGTCGCTGGAGATCATCAGGATCGCGACACCGGCATCTGCAAGCGCCCGCATCAGGCCGTAGATCTCGTTCTTCGCACCGATATCGATCCCGCGTGTCGGCTCGTCGAAGATCATCACCTTTGGGCTCATAGACAACCATTTGGCAAGCACGACCTTCTGCTGGTTGCCGCCGGACAGAGTGCTGGTCCGGCTCGAAACAGAGGGCGCCTTGATGCCGAGGCGAACGCGCTGCCTTTCGGCGGCCGCCGTCTCGCGCTCGGCGGACAGCATGAAGCGGCTGGCGAGCGTGGGGAGATCGGCAAGGGTTATATTCTGGGCGATCGGGAAATCAAGAAGAATGCCGTTGCGCTTTCGATCCTCCGGCACCAGGAAAATGCCGCGAGCAACAGCGTCCCGCGCGGAACGGACGGCAATTTGCTGCCCGTCCTGCAGGATAACTCCGCCGTAACTGCGATCAATGCCAAAGAGCACCCTGGCAAGCTCGGTGCGGCCGGACCCGACAAGGCCCGCAAGTCCGAGGATTTCTCCATACCTGATTTCCAGATCAACGGGATGGCCGGGATAAGCGGCAGTGCGCACGGCGCTGACCTTCAGCGCAACTGCGCCGGGTGCGCGCTGCGGCTTTGCGGTACGGGCCGCAAGCATCCGGCCAATCATCAGCTTCACCATTTGGTCGTGGCCGATGTCCTTCTTGGCGAGAGTGCCCGCAAGCGCGCCATCACGGAGTACGACGACGCGGTCGGCCACGCGCTCAACCTCGTGGAGCCGATGCGAGATGAAAATAACGCTGATGCCATCCGCCTTCAGCAATTTGATGATGCTGAGCAGCCGCTCGGTTTCAGCCAGCGGCAGGCTGGAAGTGGGTTCGTCTAAGATGACGAGCCTCGCGTTAATGGACAGCGCCTTGGCGATTTCCACCATCTGCTGCTCGGCCAGCGACAGCGACGCCACAGGTGTGTCAGCGGAGAAATGCGCCCCCACGCGCCTCAAGAGCGGCTTCACCATCTCCCTTAGTCGATCGCGATCGACAAGCTTGAGAGGCCCCGCCTTCAGCGGTTCGCGCCCCAGGAAGATATTGGCAGCGACGTCGAGATTCTCAAAGAGATTGAGCTCCTGATGCACGAAGGCGATGCCGGACGAGATGCTCGATTCCACAGTGAGGAAACGAAGCTCCGCCCCGTCGAGCCGGATCGTGCCCCGATCGGGTGCGACCACACCGCCGAGGATTTTCATCAGCGTCGATTTTCCAGCCCCGTTTTCGCCGACGAGGCCGATGACCTCGCCTGGCATGACGTCCATTGACAGGCCTTCGAGCGCAACGACGCCTGGATAGGTCTTGCCAACGCCGGAAAGCGAAAGGAATGGCGTTACGGGCCCGCCCGGTGACGGCATGTCGGAACTATGGTTCATCGGCTGTCCATGGCTGCTGATGCTGACGGCATGAAACGCCTCTCGCGGCGGCGGTGAGTGCCGCCGCCGCGAAAGCGGCTATTTACCAGCCATGGCCTTCAGGTTGGCAGCATATTTGTCGACGTCGTCCTTGCCGATGATGACAGTCGGGATGATGATCAAGCCATCGGCGGGGATGCCGGACTTGTCGCCCTTGAGGTAGGCGGCCATCAATTTCATGCCCTGATAGGCCCATTCGAACGGCTGCTGAACGACGGTTGCCGCGATCGTGCCTTCCTTGACACCGCCAAGTGTGATCGGATCGTCATCAAAGCCGACGACAGTGATCTGGCCGAGTTTACCTGCGTCGCGCAGCGCCTCATAGATGCGCGGCGTGTTGTAGGAGTAGAAGCCGACCATGCAGGTCAAGTCGGGGCTGGCGACCAACGCATCCTCGACATTCTTCTTGGCGCGTGTCTGGTCGATGTCGTCACCGCGAACATCGACAAGCTCGATCTTCGTACCCTTGAGCCCTTCCTTCATTCCTTCGATGCGTTCGCGGGCGTTATCGGCACCCAGGAGACCGACGAAGCCCATGCACTTACCACCGTCCGGCATCGCCTTTTTGGCGATTTCGGCGGCCTGTTTCCCGGCGTCGACGTTCGAAGAACCGATATAGGCGACCCGGTTGGTCTTCGGTGCGTCGCTATCAGTGGTGAAGAGAGCCGTCTGCGAGCCGATCTTGTTGAGGCCGTCTGTCTGGGTCTTGGGATCGACGGCGGAGACCATGATCCCCTTGACGCCGGCGCTGACAAGATCTTCCATGAGACGCTGCTGAATGGCGACAGCCGCCTGCTCAGGATATTTCAGTTCCATGTTGTAGTCTGGCATCTCGGCCTGCGCCTTCTTCACGCCTGCCTCGGCGGCTTTCCAGAAGTCGGAAGCGCCATTGACGACGAATGCCAATGTCGGCTTGTCGGCGGCGTATGATGCAGCCATCGGCGCCGCACTCAGCATCAACGCGGCGAAAAACAAGGCAGCATTTTTCCGTTTCAGCTGTTTCATAATACTCCTCCCAGGGGCCGCGATTGCGAGGGCCCGTTCGCGACTTGCGGCCGGCCGCATGCACGCCCCCTCCAAGGGCCGTCGCCAGGCGACTTGTGGCATAGATGCCGATCGCACATCGACGGTATACCAGAATCTGAATTAGTAAATAGTAATATTAATACCGATCGAAACATGTCGATGCTGGGTCAGATCGACGATCTTCGAGTTCGGCAATCAGACCCGCCGACGCCGCGACATCGCGGACCCCCAGAACAATATCGGAGCCTGCTGCGGCACAGGCAAGTGCGCAAGCTCGGCCAATGCCACGGCTTGCTCCCGTCACCAAAGTCACTTTACCGTCAAGGCTGACGTCCGGCGCATTTTTCCGCATCGCGATGCCTCCCTCGATGAAGCTCATGACAGCATCGGCGTGCGGGCGCCAGATGGCGAGCCGCAACGATCGCTGAGAAGCGTTGCAGCGCCACGATAATCTGGAGCGGCTGTGTGCCGGGAGAGTTTGGCCTGCAACGGGTAATTTCCTCCGGAATTGTTAGAGTCCGGCCGACTAAGGACGGACGAATGAAGAAGCAGAGACGAGCGGATTGGCGCGAAGGTGGCCGACCTCTGCCGCAAGCACCGGATTCGGACGCGACGTTTTATAACTGGAGAGCCAATACGGCGGCGTGGAGGGCGAAGCGAGGCGGAAGAGCAAATGATCCGGTGAACTTTTGCCCCCCGAACGAGGCGAAGCGGCTGAATGCGCTTGAGGAGGAGAACGTTAAAGAAGCCCGCCGCCAAGCGAGGAGCCATCGCGCATCTGGCCATCATGGGTCTCTCGGCGCGGCGCGCCTGCCAGGTCATATCCGTTGATTAATAGCATAACGTTCGCATCATTCCTTCAAAATTCGGCTTCCCGCGACATCCTTTTGTTTCCAATGATTTTTCATGACGAGAAGTACTGTGGGACGCAGCCGATGGCGCACTAGAGACGTCATGCATCGTGCACGATGAGCAAAGAATAGAAAGTACCAATAAAATTGATATGTTCTGTAGGGCGTTCACATTCGCACTCCACACTGAGCACTAAATCGGCGTTATTGCGAGCGTTTGTGGCGCTAGGCAATGGTTGGGGACCTCAATGGTTACACATCGTCGGCCAGCACCAAGCTTGCAGGCGGCGCCACATCTTCGTCACCCACCACGATTGCCGAGATGTAGGAAAGGGCGTTCTTCATGCCGTTCACCGTATAAGGCTTCTCGATGGCGCCGAGAGCGCCTGCAAAACCCTTAGGGATCTTCTTAATGTTTCCGCTCACGAATACGTAGGGAATGCCTTTGGATGCTAGGTCGCGGCCGACGTCGATGCCCGTTTGACCGTCCTGAAGATGAACATCGACAAACGCAAAATCCGGGCGCTGCGCTTCCATCAGATCGCGGGCCTTCTCGCGGTTCATTGCGGTCCCGGTCACTTGGTGTCCGGCCATCTCGACCTCGCTTTCGAGCTCCATGGCGAGCAGCATCTCGTCCTCGACAATCATCACCTTCAATGCGCGCGCTCCTGTACGTCGACCAGCAGCGTCACATCGACGGTCGTTCGATGCCCTTCGATCCGCTTCTCGATTTTCGCGTCGACCTGCTTGGCGGAGGTTTCGAGGAGAATACGACCAATCTCGGCCATGTCCGCGTCAACCTCTACCGGTATCGAGGTGTCCTCCACCCTAATGAGAAAATGGCCGTTTAACCGCTTGACGACGACATGGATGTCGCCGCCGCCGTCGCTCAAGCCGCGACGGACGGCGTCACCGACGAGCTCGTTGACGATCAGCGACAGCGGGGTCGCCTTTATGGCAGGCACATAGAGCGGATGCAGATCAAGCGTCAGTCGGATATCCTTGCGCCCAACAGCCTCAACTAGATCGGTGACAAGTTCCCTTGTGAAGTCCGCGACATCGAACCGGGAGACGTCTTCCAGCGTGAACAGCTTCCTCTGGACCGTGCTCAAGGCCTCTACCCGGTTCAGAACGGACCTCAAAACGCGCTTCTGGTCTTCGTCCCTGGTGATACGGGTCTGGAGCTTTACGATCGAGGCCATGGTCAGCAGGTTGTTCTTGACGCGGTGATCGACCTCGTGGACCAGAAGCGATCTCGCATTGAGCTCAGCCTCGAGCTTCTCGGTGTGGGCGGCGACTTCCTCTTCGGCACGATGACGTGCGGCCGCGAGATCAGCCTCCCGGGACTTCACGTTGGTGAAGTCGAGTTGCGAGGCGAAGAAGTAAACGACCTTCTCGTTATCGTCCCGGACCGGAGATAGAAACAGCGCGTTCCAGAACGGCTCGCCATTCTTCCTGTAGTTTAAGATGTCGACGGCGATATCGGATCCGGCGCTGATTGCTGCCCGGATGCGGGCCACCGTTGCCGGGTTCGTCTCCGGGCCCTGCAGAAAACGACAGTTGCGACCGACTGCTTCGCTGCTCGGATAACCGGTCAACTTTTCGAAGGCGGCGTTGCAAAAGATGATGGGATTGTCGGGCTGGTTTGGGTCGGTGACGATCATCGGCATGCGCGTAGCCTTGAAGGCCGCCGCGAATGGGTCTTCGCGAACGTGACGGGCAACAAGGCGCTCTCCGGCATCTCGCGCTTCGGCTCGATTTCGATCGTGTTCCTGCATGATAGCCTGCTGATTTCAGTCTCGAAAAAAATAATGCTTGCAGGGCCTTCAAGTTCCCGCTTTTCCAGTGGAGAAAACGATCCCTGCCCGACCGCAATCGGCCCACCGGATGAGAGACGCACACCACAGTTAGGCCAAAAAATTCCGACTTCAAGAATTCACTTATGGAGCGATCAGGCCGAAAAATTGTTGCTCCCCAATCGAGGGGGCGGACCGGGGTGTGACGGCCGACGGCGAGATATCCGTTGTGCTAGTGCGGCCCCACGCCGCCCAATCACGCATCCGGTTCCAAGACCGCCTCGATCTCGCAGATGACGCCGGCAGGGTCGTAGCTGATCGTCGAGCGGCCATTCAGCTCGGCTGCCAGAAGCCTCTCGATCAGACGGGAACCAAAGCCTTTTCGTGTCGGTCGTTGCACTGTGGGGCCGTCCCGTTCGATCCATTTGAATTGCAACCCTGCGGTAGCATCCTCATAGGTCCAGGAGATCGAGACTTTGCCCTGCGCGACAGACAATGCGCCGTACTTCGCCGCGTTTGTCGCGAGTTCGTGGATCGCGAGGGAGAACGAGACGACGGCCTTCTGAGGCAAAAGCACACCGCAGCCGTCGATCTCGAACCGCTCAGGCGGATAGGGCTCCAGCACCTGCTTGACCAACTCTCCGAGATCGGCGCGCTGCCAGTCCCGATGTGTGAGTAGATCGTGCGCCTTCGCCATCGACATAAGCCGCCCTTGGAACGCGGCCACTTGGTTCCGGCCTGTCTCATCCTGATCCAGGGTCTGTCTCGCGATGGCGATGACGGTAGAGAACAGGTTCTTGACGCGGTGATTGAGCTCGCCGGTCAGCACCGTCTGCAGACGTTCGGCCTCCTTCCGGGCCGTGATGTCCTGGGACATCTTGGAAGCACCGATCGTTTTTCCGCTGCTGTCGTAGATCGGAGAAACGCTGAGCTGGACGTCGACCAGACGGCCATCCTTTCTTCGACGCTGCGTTTCGTAAGGCTCCACGACCCTTCCGGCGCTAACCTTTCGGAGGATTTCCGGCTCCTCGTCACGTCGATCTTCCGGAACGAGCATCAGAACCGACTTTCCAACGGCCTCGTTGCGCGAATAGCCGTAAAGTCTCTCGGCAGCGGCATTCCAGTTGGTGATCGTCATGTCGAGATCGATGCCGAGGATGGCATCATTCGAGGAAGCGATGATCGAGGCAAGAAGACGCTGCGCTTCCTGGGCGCTCTTGTTCGCGGAGATGTCAATGGCGATGAAGCCAATCTGCCGGATTGAACCTCCTTCATCTTTGAGGGCCGAGACAGAAATCGCCGTCCATAGGAGGCAGCCGTCCTTTCGCACGCACCTCTTTTCCATGTCGAAGGGTTCGCCGGTCTCGACCAGACGCTCGAAAAGCCGTTCGGCTTCCGGGTGGTCGTCCGGATGTGTGATGTCCTGGAGGCGGATACCGACAAACTCCTCTCTCTGATAGCCAAGCATCTCGCAGAAGCGCTGGTTGACGAGGGTCATCCGGCCTTCGAGGTCGGTCTGCCCGATACCGGCAGCCGACTGAGAGAACAGCGCCCGCAGACGTTCCTCGCTTTCCTTGAGGGCTTGCTGCGAACGCACCCTTTCGGTCGTCTCGCTGACGATGCAGAAGACGCCGCGGACGTTACCGGTCTCGTCTTTGATCGGCGAATAGGAAATGTCGAAATAGACAATTTCCGGATGCCCGTGGCGCTCGATGCAAAAAGGCCGATCCCTGGCTGCGACAGTTTCGCCGCCATGAAGGACCCGATCCAGCAATGGCTGGAGGTCATCCCAAAGCTCGCTCCAGTTCTCCTTTGCCGGTCGTCCGAACGCGCGCGGATGCCTCAAGCCGATCGTTGGAGCGTAAGCGTCGTTATAAAGGGCCAGATACTGCTCGCCCCAGAACATTACGATCTGGGCACGCGAGGGAAGCATGATGTCGACCGCAGACTTTAGACAGGCGGGCCACTCCGATGGCGCGCCAAGGATTGAGTCGTCCCAAATCCCGCGCTCGATCATGTGCGCTATTCCGGCGGACGGTATTTTATCGTTTAACCCGAATGCAGACACGCTATCCCAGCCCTTGGGTTTCATCAGAAACAAAGCATTTCGCGGCGAAAAATTAAGTCTTTTTTGCGCGATAACAAGGGACATGCCCCAGCTCGCGTGGTCTAAATAACTCCACCAATGTCTGACGATATTTGACCGGGTACCGCGGTGGTCACTATGAGAATGCCAGGCTCTCCCGGCGCAAATCCCATCGATCGTTGTTGCCAAACGGTGTCGAAGCCGTCGGCTAGGTGAGCATGGACGACTGCCAGACCGCGCAGCGGGACGCGTCGACGTGGGCGGCGTTGATTCCAACAAGCTTGGTCGGCACGGCGCTTAAACAGTTGAAAGACCTTGGTGGGCCGTCCGCTGGTCAAAGCGGCCGGGACGTCGTAGGGGCCGTCCTGTTCGAGAACGACGCTGTCGGTCCAGCTCTTTGCCGGATTGTGTTTCAGCCCTCCCTTCGCGTGAGCCCAAATCCGGTCAACTGCAAAAAGGCGAGGATCTGATTGCCTGCCGATCGGAACCATCGACGGGAAAGTGCGTTTGGCGCGCATGAAACAGCCCTGTGCAAAAGTCCCCCGCGTCGGCGAGATTCTGCAAGTCGACCATCATAAAATCCATATGTTGAGAAGGAGCCGGGCGAACCGTCCAGAGGTCGTCTTTTTGCACGGCTGCGGAAGCCTAGCCGAAGAGGTCGTCGTTCCTTTCGAAGGTCGCGCGAACATCGGGATCATTGCACCTGATCGCCCAGGCTACGGCTTCAGTTCTCCACTGCCTTCCGGAAGTCGGGGCCTCTCGGGCAGTCCGTCTGGCTCGAAGCCTTCCTTGAGCACATAGGAGGCGGGCCGCGCATGCTGGTCGCCCATTCCATCGGATGCGCGGCGCCACTTCTTCTCGCGCCGCGCAGGCCGGACCTCATTCGGGCCATGCTGCTGATCGCGCCTTGCTGCAGGCCAGTTCCCTTCAAGCCACTCCTCCTGTTGCGTATGGCGATGACGCCGCTGATCGGATCCGCCATCCGCCGCCAGATGACCACTCGCTGGCCGGAGATGATTTTCCACTCCGCGGTACGAACTTCGGCCGGCCCAAATCCCGTACCGGAGTACCTGGCAGCCTTGCCCGCGCGGCACATCGTGTCGTCGCCCTCAATCGAGACCATGGCCGCGGAACTGTCCGCTTTCAACGCCGACATGGCCGCCCTCGGGCACATTTCCTCCGAATTGCCGATAACTGTTGTCTTCGGCGACCGGGACAGGGTCATTGATCATCGGTGGCACTCGGAGTGGATTCGGCGGAATCACGACCAGGCGCTCTTTAAAACGCTCCGGGGCGTGGGTCATTTGCCGCACCATGTCTGTGCCGAAGTGTGCGTCGAACTGCTGGAGCGGCTTGTCGAAGCGAACATGTCACCAATGGACAATAGGCGGTCACCGGTGGCCTGATAATGTTTCTCAGGCAGCTTTCCTCAAGCGCCACAGACGCATCAGCTCAAGGGGTAGGGAGATGGCAGAGGGAATGACAAAAGGATCGCCGGTTGCAGCAAGAGGCCGTGTGCCGACCGGGAGTCCGTGGCCAAGGTCTTGCACCGAGTAAAGCGACACTGTCTTTCCTTCAGGCGCCTTCCATGTCTGCAACTCACCCCACGCCCATCGCTCCTCCTTGCCGGCGTCTCTCGCGATGCGCAGCACCCCTAGCCATTGATCTACGCAAGCCTGTGCGTTCAACGGATTGACCGTCCGATCCTTGCCACCATGCCAAATCGTGATCGCCGGCCACGATGTGGCATCACCGGAAACCTCCGCGACCGGTCGTCTCCAGCCGCCGGCAGGCTCACGAGCCCCCGACTTCATTGCACGTAGCGCCGACATCGCATCGCGAGATGAGCCAAATGGCATGCCAGCAATCATGGCGGCGCCTGCAAACAGCGTCGGATAGTTCGCGACGAGGGCCGCTGTCATCGCTCCGCCAGCCGACAGACCCGCGATGAAGATGCGCGAACGGTCTATCTGGTGCCGTCGACACGCCTCGTCGATCATCTGGCGGATCGAAAGGACCTCGCCGCGGTCGCGTGCGACAGCACTCGGTCTGAACCAACTGAAGCAGCGTTGAGAGTTGTTAGCAATTCTCTGTTCCGGATAGAGAAGAACGAAGCCTCTGTCCCCCGCCAGCTTCGAGAAGGAAGACGCAGAATCTAAAGTAAGCGGGTAGGTCACCCCACGTATCTTTAGGGCCGCTGAACGGTCATTCTCTAGCATGAGTCATGCGGAGAAACCTATGAGCGACAGTGTGAATCATCATCGAACATTCGAGGTCCTGACGGCGGAGCCGGTGCAGTCTCGACGCAAGCCACGTCATTGGTCGGACGAAGAGAAGGCACAGCTTGTCGCCGAGGCACTCTCGCCGGGGGCCAATGTGTCGGCGATTGCGCGGTCTCAGGGATTGGACCCGTCGCAGCTCTATGCCTGGCGTCGTAAGGCGCTCTCGTCGGGAATGGTCGCGCCACTGACGGAGGGAGCGCGCGCGCCAGTCAAGTTCACGCGCTTTGAGGCGGTGGCCGGTTCGATGGTGGAGATCGTCGTGGGCGATGTTGTGGTGCGCGTCGGCGGCGATGTTGATGCCGATCACCTGACCAAGATACTCCGGGTGGTCCGCACGGCATGATCGCTTCCGGTGTGGTGGTTTACGTGTCGTGCCAGCCGGTCGACTTCCGCAAGGGGGCCGCGTCTTTGATGGCGCTGGTCCGAGATGGCGGTCTCGACCCGTTCAATGGCTCGCTTTACGTGTTCCGGTCGAAGCGGTCGGACCGTGTTCGCATTGTCTGGTGGGACGGCTCAGGCGTCTGCCTCTATTCGAAAACCCTGGAAGAGCAAGGCTTTTGCTGGCCGGGTATATCGGCGGCGCGGATGCGTCTCGACCATTCGCAACTGATGGCGCTTCTGGCGGGGCTCGATTGGAAAAAGATCCGACCGGCCAAGATCAGGCGGCCGTTGTTGACGGGCTGAAACCGGCCTGCGGCAAGATGAATCATGTGGCTGTAATGATTGGGAAAGCGGCTGTTCTTGTGCTCTATTGCCTCCATGGATTTGCCCGTTTCCGACCTGCCAGACGACGTCGATGCGCTGAAAGCGATGATCCTTGCGATGGCGCGCGAGCAGGCTGCGAACGAGACCCGGCTTGCAGCCGCGGCGGCAGAGGTCGAGCGGCTGAAGGCCGTCGAAGTGAGCGCCAACGAACGGATCGCCAACCTCACGGCGATCCTGAAGGTTTTGCAGCGCACGCAACATGGCAAGCGATCCGAGCGGCTGCGCCTGGCCGTCAATGACGAACAGGTTTCCTTTGCGTTCGAGGAGGTCGAGACCGGCCTTGCGGCAATCCAGAGCGAACTCCACCGCGCGACCGGGGACAAGCCGAAGCGCGCGCCGCGTCCGCGCAAGGGCTTTGCCGCTCATCTCGAACGCATCGAGGAGGTTATCGAGCCGGAAATCCCGGCCGACTGCGCGGGGCTGGAAAAGGTTCTGATCGGCGAGGATCGCTCCGAGCGGCTGGACGTGGTGCCGCCGAAGTTCCGGGTGATCGTGACGCGCCGCCCCAAATACGCTTTCCGGGGCCGCGACGGTGTAGTTCAGGCCCTGGCGCCGGCACACCTTATCGAAAGCGGCCTGCCGACGGAGCGGCTGCTCGCCTATATCGCCGTGTCGAAATACGCCGACGGACTTCCGCTTTACCGGCAGGAGGCGATCTATGTGCGCGATGGCGTCGAGGTCAGCCGGTCGTTGATGGCGCAGTGGATGGGGCATCTGGGCTTCGAATTGCAGATGGTCGCCGATTATATCCTCGACCGGGTCAAGGAGGGCGAAAGGGTCTTCGCCGACGAGACGACCTTGCCCACGCTTGCCCCCGGTTCCGGGAAAACCACCAAGGCCTGGCTGTGGGCCTACGCACGCGATGATCGACCCTACGGTGGAACCAGTCCGCCGATGGTTGCCTATCGCTTTGAGGACAGCCGGGGCGGCGATTGCGTGGCGCGTCATCTCGCCGGATTCAGCGGCATCCTGCAGGTTGACGGCTACTCAGCCTATACCAGCCTGGCCAAGACGCGGGCCAAAACCGGCAGCAATGAACCCATCCAGCTCGCAGGCTGCTGGGCACACCTGCGGCGCAAGTTTTACGATCTGCACATCAGCGGAGTCTCTCAGGCCGCAACGGAATCGATCGTCGCCATGACCGAGTTGTGGAAGTTCGAGGACGAAGTCCGCGGCAAGAATGCCGAGAGCCGCGCGGCGCGACGCCAGGAAGAATCCGCGGCCATCGTCGCCAGCCTCTTCGAGCTCTGGGAAAAGGAGCTTGGCAAGGTCTCGGGAAAATCCAAAACCGCCGAGGCGATCCGCTATGCGCTCACCCGGCGAGAGGCGCTGGAACGCTTTCTCACGGACGGTCGCATCGAGATCGACTCCAACATCGTCGAACGGGCGATCAGGCCCCAAACGATTACGAGAAAGAACAGTCTATTCGCCGGCAGCGAGGGCGGTGGACGAACCTGGGCGACGGTGGCCACCTTATTGCAAACGGCCAAAATGAATGGCGTCGATCCGCTCGACTGGCTCTCGCAGACCTTGACCCGCATTGCTCAAGGCTGGCCAGCATCCGAAATCGAAGCGCTCATGCCCTGGAACTTCAAGCCTGACGTTATCGGCTGACCGCTTACAATCTAAACTCTCCGGAGTTTGCCGACAACCGTGGAGAACGACGACCAAAGCCGGGTTCTTCGGCAGGCGCCGGGACGGAACGAAAGTTTTCATCACCAATCGGCCAGGATTGCTGCCGAACGCGCTGACTTCGACGAGTAGCGGTCTGCGCGATACTTGGCCGGTCTTGGAGCGCCGCCGCCCCTCGCCTTCGGCTTGATTACCTTCTCGACGAGCTTGGCAAGCCGCTTTTGGGCCTTGAAGGCCCGCGACAGTCCTTTAGCGAAGTCGACCTTTATCGCATCGACCTGATGACCCTACCAGCTCGGAACTGCGAAGCTGCCAGTCGCATAAACATGATGTCACGTCTGTGGAAGCTGCACTCGGCAAACTCATCTTCATCGATCGGCATGCGCCACGCCTCGCTCGAACCAGTTCCGTCTTCGCGCACCCCTGAACTTCACATCTCATTCGCATGTCCGGCGACGTGTTCTCGGATATTGGACGACGCGGCTCAAGGGTTCATCTAAGACACCACCAAAACGCGCGGACTTGCGAACCGTTCCGGACTTAAGAAGGTCACGAGGGGTAGAGGACGATGCCGTCCCTCCTCGATAAGGTGAGGGCTTGGTGCCAGCGATTCGCTAAGATGAATTTCGGAATCAAAAAAGCCCGCTTGAGGCGGGCTATCTGTTTGGTTGCGGGGGCAGGATTTGAACCTGCGGCCTTCAGGTTATGAGCCTGACGAGCTACCGGGCTGCTCCACCCCGCGTTACCAGGTATTTGCCATCAGGCGAAATACCGACTGCGTAAAGCGCCTTTGGCGATTTACGCTACTGCCCGAGCAAATTGCTTGCAATTTGTCTCGTGTTTCCATGGCAGGTATTCTAACACAAAAGGCCGCTTTGTGGGCGGCCCTTTTTGTCTCGGCTTTGGGCCGTTGGCTGTGAATGAGAAGATTGTTTAGTTAAGTTGCGCTTTGCAGACCTGGCAGCGACCTACTCTCCCGCGTCTTAAGACGAAGTACCATGGGCGCAGGGGCGTTTCACGGCCGTGTTCGGAAAGGGAACGGGTGCAGCCACCCCGCCATAACCACCAGGTCGGCAAAGCGCAACTTGTTGTTTGAGAAGCTGGTGCAGGCCGAAGGCCTGCTTGTTTAAACACGTCTTTCATGACCTTTCGCGTGGCACTTTCGGCCGTAGGCCGCAAGCGCAAGGCGTGTCGCCACTCGTTTGGCGGGCCGTCCGCAGCGCCCCTGGCGCGTCAGGACAAGGTCAGGCATCATCAGCCTTTGGCTGATGAGCATGGTCAATGAGAACGATCAAGCCGATCGAGCTATTAGTACCGGTAAGCTTCATGCGTTGCCGCACTTCCACACCCGGCCTATCAACGTGGTCGTCTTCCACGGCTCTGATAGGGAACACTCGTTTTCAGGTGGGTTTCCCGCTTAGATGCCTTCAGCGGTTATCCCGTCCATATATAGCTACCCTGCTATGCCCTTGGCAGGACAACAGGTCCACCAGAGATATGTCCATCCCGGTCCTCTCGTACTAGGGACAGATCCTGTCAATATTCCTACACCCACGGCAGATAGGGACCGAACTGTCTCACGACGTTCTGAACCCAGCTCACGTACCGCTTTAATTGGCGAACAGCCAAACCCTTGGGACCTGCTCCAGCCCCAGGATGCGATGAGCCGACATCGAGGTGCCAAACAACCCCGTCGATATGGACTCTTGGGGGTCATCAGCCTGTTATCCCCGGCGTACCTTTTATCCGTTGAGCGATGGCCCTTCCACGCGGGACCACCGGATCACTATGACCGACTTTCGTCTCTGCTCGACTTGTCAGTCTCGCAGTCAGGCGGGCTTATGCCATTGCACTCGACGACCGATTTCCGACCGGTCTGAGCCCACCATCGCGCGCCTCCGTTACTCTTTCGGAGGCGACCGCCCCAGTCAAACTACCCACCATACACTGTCCCGGACCCGGATGACGGGCCGCGGTTAGACATCCATGACGATAAGGGTGGTATTTCAAGGATGGCTCCACGGAAACTGGCGTCCCCGCTTCAAAGCCTACCACCTATCCTACACATGCCGACACGAATGCCAGTGTAAAGCTATAGTAAAGGTGCACGGGGTCTTTCCGTCTGACCGCAGGAACCCCGCATCTTCACGGGGAATTCAATTTCACTGAGTCTATGTTGGAGACAGCGGGGAAGTCGTTACGCCATTCGTGCAGGTCGGAACTTACCCGACAAGGAATTTCGCTACCTTAGGACCGTTATAGTTACGGCCGCCGTTTACTGGGGCTTCGATTCAAAGCTTGCACCTCTCCTCTTAACCTTCCAGCACCGGGCAGG
>NZ_CP071604.1:4380000-4517603 GCF_017357225.1 Rhizobium binae
CCGAGCTCGAACTGACGGCTGCGACCAATGCGCCGGCCATCGCCGCGGCGTTGCTCGACAAACCTGCTGTCAGCATCATCCTGATCGGCGGCATGATGGACCGGCAGACCGGCGGCGCGCTCGGCGCCAAGGCCCTGCGGGATATGGAGCAGATTTCGCCCGATCTCTGCATCCTCGGCGCCTGCGGCGTCGATCTCGAGGCCGGCATCACCGCCTTCAGCTTCGAGGATGCGGAGTTCAAACGTTTTGCCACGTCGAGAAGCAGAAAAGTTCTGGCGGCCGTGACCTCGGAGAAGTTCGGCACCGCTGCACCCCACAGCATACTGCCGGTTGCGCATTGCGAATGCTTGGTCGTCGAGCACGATGCAGATCCAGCCGTCCTCGCCGGCTACCGCGAGCGCGGCTGTCGGACCATCATCGCCGAGAAAACGAACTGAGGCCGCCCAGGCGGCGTTTAGAAAACGGGCTCTTCAAAGCCCGATAACGAGGAAAGACTGAAAATGGACAGTCATGTGAATGCGCCGCCGGGGGTCCGCAGGGGCTTCCTTACCAGAAGCAGGGCAGCGGTTTCCCTGCTCTTTCTCATGAACGGCTTTGTCGTCGGCTGCTGGGCGCCGAAGATACCGGATTTCGCCGAGCGTCTCGGGCTCTCCAAGTTCGAGCTCGGGCTGATGATCATCGTCTTCGGCATCGGCTCGCTGGTCATGATGCCGATCGCCGGCGCACAGATTGCCAAGCATGGCTCGCGCGTCGTTGTTCGGGCAACGGCTGTCTGCGTACTGCCGTTGCTCCTGGCGCTGACGCTCGCGCCGAACGTGATCACCGGGGCGATCGCGCTCTTCCTGTTCGGCGGCTTCATCGGCGCGATGGATGTGGCGATGAATGCCAATGCGGTCTCGGTCGAACAATCGATGCGCCGCGCCATCATGTCGTCCTGCCACGCCTTCTGGAGCCTCGGCGGCCTGATCGGCTCCGGCCTCGGCGGCATCGTAATCGCCAAGCTCGGCATTCTCGGCCATGCCCAGCTGGCGACCGCGCTGGCGGCGATCTTCCTTGCCGTCGCCTGGCCGATGATCCTTGCGGATCCGCCGCATCCCGACACCAAGAAGGAAAAAACCAGGCTGCCGATGGTGCCGCTGCCATGGCTGCTCGGATTGATGGCGCTGTTCTCGATGGTGCCGGAAGGTGCGGTTCTAGACTGGGGCGCGCTCTACCTCCGCCAGGAAATGGACGCATCCGTAGCACTTTCCGGCCTTGGTTTCGCAGCCTTCTCGGCGACCATGGCGATCATGCGCTTTGCCGGCGATCTGGTGCGCGACCGTTTGGGCGGTGTCAAGACGCTGCGGGTCTGCACGCTGTTTGCCATTGCCGGCATGCTGCTTGCGGGTTTCGCGCCGGACGCCGAGATTGCCATCCTGGGCTTTGCCCTGTGCGGCATCGGCATTTCCAACATGGTTCCGATCGCCTTCTCGGCGGCCGGCAACATTCCCGGCCTGAAGCCCGGCATCGGCATTTCGGTCGTCACCACCATGGGCTATTCCGGCATGCTGGTCGCGCCGTCGGTGATCGGCTTCGTCGCCGAGCATGTCGGCTTTGCCGTCGTATTCATGGCGCTGCCGGTGCTGCTGCTCGTCGTTCTCCTGTTCTCGAAGCTCGCCCATTATGCCGATGGCGTCTCCGGAGGAGGCCACTGAGCCGCTTCCAAACAAAAGTGATACAGGAGGCGGTTGACAAGCCGCCGGGCTTGATCCACCTGAATGGCGCTGTCTCTAAAGCGCGGGGCAGTCTTTCGGAGAGGGCCCTGCGCTTTAGGTCCTTGTTTTACGCATGTCGTCATCGCAAAACCGCTGCAGATTGTTGCGCGACATGTTTTAGGGGTGCAAAAACTCTTCATGTCTTCAGCCGCCGCTTTTGATCCGAAACCGCGCCGCGCTTCCGTTGCCGTCGATGTCGGCGGCGTCATCGTCGGCGGTGGCGCGCCGATCGTCGTGCAATCCATGACGAACACCGATACGGCCGATATCGACTCGACCGTCGCTCAGGTCGCGGCCCTCCACCGGGCAGGCTCGGAGCTGGTGCGCATCACCGTCGACCGCGACGAGAGTGCGGCTGCCGTGCCGAAGATCCGCGAGCGGCTGCTGCGGCTCGGCATGGACGTGCCGCTGATCGGCGACTTCCATTATATCGGCCACAAGCTGCTTGCCGATCATCCGGCCTGCGCCGAGGCGCTGGCGAAATACCGCATCAATCCCGGCAATGTCGGCTTCAAGGACAAGAAGGACAAGCAGTTCGCCGAGATCATCGAGATGGCGATCCGCTACGACAAGCCGGTGCGCATCGGCGTCAACTGGGGTTCGCTCGATCAGGATCTGCTGACGGCGCTGATGGATGAGAATGCGGCCGCTGGCTCGCCGCTCTCGGCCCGGCAGGTGACGCGCGAGGCGATCGTCCAGTCGGCGCTGCTTTCGGCAGCGCTAGCCGAGGAAATCGGCCTGCCGCGCAGCCGCATCATCCTGTCGGCCAAGGTCAGCCAGGTGCAGGATCTGATCGCCGTCAACTCCATGCTCGCCGAACGCTCGAACCATGCGCTGCATCTCGGCCTGACCGAAGCCGGCATGGGCAGCAAGGGCATCGTCGCTTCGTCGGCGGCGATGGGATTCGTGCTGCAGCATGGCATCGGCGATACGATCCGCGTCTCTCTGACGCCCGAGCCGAACGGCGACCGCACGCGCGAAGTCCAGGTGGCGCAGGAAATCCTGCAGGTCATGGGCTTCCGTCAGTTCGTGCCCGTCGTTGCAGCCTGTCCGGGCTGCGGACGCACGACGTCGACGGTGTTCCAGGAACTGGCCCAGAATATCCAGAACGATATCCGCAAGAATATGCCGGTCTGGCGCGAGAAATATCCTGGTGTCGAGGCGCTGAATGTCGCCGTCATGGGCTGTATCGTCAACGGACCGGGTGAAAGCAAGCACGCCGATATCGGCATTTCGCTTCCCGGCACCGGCGAGACGCCCGCAGCGCCCGTTTTCGTTGACGGCAAGAAGGCGTTGACGCTGCGCGGCCCCAATATTGCCGCTGATTTCGAAGCACTTGTCGTCGATTATATCGAGAAGCGCTTCGGCCAGCGGACGGCGGCCGAATGAAGACCGCCGCATTTAGATGAGCCGGTATTGGTCGCCCATCGTCAGCAAGCTTCAGCCCTATGTCGCGGGGGAGCAGCCGCGTGTTCCCGGCCTGATCAAGCTTAACACCAATGAGAATCCCTACGGCCCGTCTCCCAGGGCGCTCGAGGCGATCGAGGAAGCGGCGGACGATCGTCTGCGGCTCTATCCCGATCCGACTGCGACGGAATTGCGCGAGACGATCGCGGCCCGATTCGGTCTGACGGCAGATGAAGTGTTCGTCGGCAACGGCTCCGACGAGGTGCTCGCTCATACGTTTCAGGCGCTGCTGAAACACGACCTGCCGCTTCTCTATCCGGATGTCAGCTATCCTTTCTATCCAGCCTATAGCCTGCTATACGACGTCGAGACGATCGAGGTACCTGTCGACGACAGGTTCCGGATCCGGCTGGCGGACTACGACAGGCCGTGTGGCGCGATCATCATCCCCAATCCGAATGCGCCGACCGGCATCGGCCTGCCGCTTGCCGAGATAGAGGCGTTTGTCGCCGCACATCCGGATGCGGTCGTGGCGATAGACGAGGCCTATGTCGATTTCGGGGGCGAAAGCGCTGTCCCGCTCATTTCCAGATATCCCAATCTGCTGGTCATACAGACCTTGTCGAAATCACGCTCGCTTGCGGGTCTGCGCGTCGGTTTTGCGCTGGGCCAGAGGGAGCTGATCGAGGCGCTGGTGCGCGTCAAGGACAGTTTCAATTCCTATCCGCTCGATAGTCTGGCACAGGTCGCCGCGACGGCCGCGATCAAGGACGAGGCGTGGTTCGAGGCGTGCCGGAGGAAGCTTGTTGTCAGCCGGGACGCTCTTGTCCGGGACCTCCAAACATTGGATTTCGAGGTGCTGCCGTCTCAGGCGAATTTCATTTTCGCAAGGCATGAAAGCCGGCCGGGCGCCGCACTTCAAGCCGCGCTGCGGGAGCGCGGCGTTCTCGTCCGGCATTTCGCCAAGCCGCGCATTTCGCAATTCCTGCGCATCAGCATCGGCACAGACGAGGAATGCGCCCGCCTGGTGTCCGCTCTCAAGGAATTATTGGCAGCCTGATCTAACTCTTCCGGTCGGCGATGAAATGCGCCGCGGCAACGAGGGTTGATGCACGGGCGCCGTAGGGAGCCAGCAGCGCCTCGGCGTCAGCGACATGCCGGCGGAGCTCGGTATCGGCCCATTCCATACCGTGCAGCGCCACGAGCGTGCCCTTGCCGCGGGCCGTGTCCTTGCCGGTCGCCTTGCCCATGGTTGCGGCATCCGAGGTCAGGTCGAGAATGTCGTCGGCGAGCTGGAAGGCAAGGCCGATCTTTTCGCCGAAGGCGCGCAGCCGGCGGCGGTCCTCCTGCGGGCTTCCTGCGATGATGGCGCCGGCCTCGCAGGCAAAGCGGATCAGCGCGCCCGTTTTCATCGCCTGCAGGCGGATGATGCCGGCCTCGTCTGGAGCCTGTTTTTCCGCCGCGAGATCGAGCGCCTGGCCGCCAGCCATGCCGCCGAGACCGGCGGCGCGCGCAAGCGCCAGAACCAGCGATGCCTTGCTGGCATCGGGAAGCGCCGATTCCGGTGCTGCGACAATGTCGAAGGCGTAAGTCAGCAGGCTGTCGCCGGCGAGGATCGCGGTGGCTTCATCGAACTTGACGTGCACCGTCGGTTTGCCGCGGCGCATGTCGTCATCGTCCATGGCCGGCAGATCGTCATGCACGAGGGAATAACAGTGCACGCATTCGAGTGCGGCGCCAATGCGAAGGGCGGCCTGCGCATCGCCGCCGAGAAGAGCGGCACTTTCGACGACCAGGAATGGCCGCAGCCGCTTGCCGCCATTCAGCACGGCATAGTGCATGGCGCCGCGCAGGGTCTCGGGCCTGGCGATTTCGTCGGAAAGGGCGTTCGGCAAAAGCAATGCGTCGAGCAGCGCCTCGATCTCGCGGGCGTTGTTCTTCAGCCTCGTCTCGAAAGTGTCCCGGTTCGCGTCCATCGGCGCTGTTTGGCATGGGGCAAGGGGGCTTGCAACGGAATTGTCGATGGCTACCGCAAGATTTCCCGTGTGCTCTGGCATAAGCGTCTCACAGGGGTTATGAGAACGACAGGGAGCGAAGTGGACTGGGGGCATTTTGGATATAGCGCCGGAGACAGAGGATATCGTCGACATGCCGGCCCATCGGCGATGGTTCGAAAATCGGCCTGTGCTGAAGCGCATCGTTGTTGCCGTGCTGGCATTGGTCGTCCTTCCCTATGTGCTGATCTTTTTCTACCTGCTGCCCTTCATCCACCCGGTCTCGACGCTGATGCTGCGCGATCTCGTGCTGCTGCGCGGTTATGACCGCAGATGGGTATCGCTGGACGAGATCTCGCCTGCACTGGTGCAGTCGGTGATGATGTCCGAGGACGGGCAATATTGTTTTCATGGCGGCGTCGACTGGGCGGAGATGCGCATGCTGGTCGAGGATACGCTGAAGGGCCAGGCAACGCGCGGCGGCAGCACCATCCCGATGCAGACGGCCAAGAATCTCTTTCTCTGGAACAGCCGCTCCTTCGTGCGTAAGGCGATGGAGCTTCCGCTCGCCGTCTCCACGGATTTCGTCCTGTCGAAGCGGCGGCTGATGGAAATCTATCTCAACATCGCCGAATGGGGTCCCGGCATCTACGGCGTCGAGGCGGCGGCCCAGCATCATTTCAAGGTTCCGGCCTCGAAGCTGACGCGGCGGCAGGCGTCGCTGCTGGCCGTGTCGCTCCCGAACCCGATCGACCGCAATGCCGGCAAGCCGGGACGCGGCCTTCGCCGGCTGGCCGGCGTCATCGAAAGGCGTGCGCAGGGTTCGGGCGATTACATCAAATGCATCTATGAATGAGATCAGAACTTGTCGTTAGAAACGGCAAGCGTCATCTGACATTCTTGGTTCTGCCATATGGGCGAATACAGTCCAACCAGAACCCCCGAGTCGCCCATGACCGCAATGACCTTTTCTCCCGAGCTTCTTCGTTATTCGAAGAGGCACAATTCAAATCCGCCCGCCCATCTCGGCAGCCGCTATCGCAAGGCTGGCGGCTTCCTGCCGGAAGCCGGCAATACCATCGTCTGTCATGTCGAGAAGGCATCGCGGACGCAGGCGGCGCTGATCGAGGCGCGCGAAAGATATCTGGTCATGCCCGAGGCCCCGCAGTTCCTCTTCACGCCGATCTCGAGTCTCCATATGACGCTTTTCGAAGGCATCATCGAGAGCCGGCGCCGGCAGGAGTGCTGGCCGCATGATCTTCCTCTCGATGTGCCGATTGACGACATGACCGCGCTGCTGGCAGAGCGGCTCGAAGGCTTTTCTATGGCCGAGCCTTTCAAGGTCGCCGTCGTCGCAGCCCGCCCGTCAGGGCTGTTGGTCGACGGGGTGACGGAGAGCGACCGCAAGATCATGCGTGCCTGGCGCGATGCCTTTGCCGATCTTCTCGGCTATCGCCAGCCGAACCATCTGGATTACAAATTCCACATTACCTTCGCCTATCCGACCGAATGGCTGGAGGATGAAGCGTTGCCGCGCTGGCAGGCGATGCTGGACTCGGTGGCCGCGGATATCCGCCGCAAGACACCCGTCTTAGAGCTGACGCCGCCGGCGTTCTGCGTGTTTGAGGACATGAACCATTTCCACGAACTGCTGATCTTCGATATCGGCGCCTGAACGGGAGAAGCCTATGAACAGACCGACGCTTTACATCGGCAACAAGAACTATTCTTCCTGGTCGTTCCGGCCATGGATGGCGCTGACGGGCGCCGGCGTCGATTTCGAGGAAATCCTGATCCCCTTCGACTATCCCGGCGGCAATCCCGATATCAAAGCCATCTCGCCGACCGGCCGCGTGCCCCTTCTGCAGCATGGCGGATTGAGGATATGGGAATCGCTGGCGATCATCGAATATGCCGCCGAGCTATATCCGGATGCGGGGCTCCTGCCCGCAGATCGCGCCGACCGGGCGCTCGCCCGCTCGGTTTCGATGGAGATGCTCTCGAGCTTCCGGGCCCTACGCAACGCCTGTCCGATGAATATCCGCAGGCCGAGGGGCAAGATCGCGCTGCCGGAAGGCATCGAAGCTGATATCGGCCGTATCGAGGCGATCTGGCGCGATCTTCTGCAGAAATCCGGCGGGCCGTTTCTCTTCGGCGCGTTCAGCGGCGTGGATGCGATGTTCGCGCCTGTGGTCAACCGTTTCGATGTCTATGATCTCGTCAGCCAGGATGATACGCTCGCCTATATGAAGACGATGAAGGCGCATCCGGCCTGGCGGAAATGGGAAGAGGCGGCCCGCGCCGAGCCCTGGATCGTCGCGGAAGTCGAGGTCTGAGGCTCGAATCGTCGGCTTCGCAAAAAGATACGCATGGGGACTGGTCAAGGCCGCCCCTTGCATGTATAAGCGCGCAAAATTTCCGAAATCGCGACATGTCCGTTTCGGCCGCCAGTCTGGCCGTGGGAGTGTTTTGCCCGCAAGTGGAGTAAGAAAAATGGCTGTACCGAAGAGAAAAACGAGCCCGTCCAAGCGCGGCATGCGCCGTTCGGCTGATGCGCTGAAGGCTCCGACCTATGTCGAAGACAAGAATTCCGGCGAACTGCGTCGCCCGCATCACATCGACCTGAAGACCGGCATGTATCGCGGCCGCCAGGTCCTGACGCCGAAGGAAAGCGCATAATTTTTCGATTCGGCTCGTCCGATCGAAGCTTTTCGAGGCCGGCGTGACGCCGGCCTTTTTGCATTTCCCTGCAGCGGGGTTATCGGCAAATATAATATTTGCAGCGGCTTGAAGTGGGAAGGCGGTTTACGGCAGTATTCCCTTGGCGCCAGGAGATTTGCCGATGATAGCCGCAATGCCGCTGATGATTATCCCGTTTATTCTTTACAATCTGGCGATGCTCGGCCTGATGGGCGATGGCGGCATTGCAGTGCTGAAGCATGACGTCATCGTGCTGTCGATGCTCTCAGGCGCGATCTGGAGCATGGCGCTCGGCGATCTCTTTATCGTCGTAGCGCTTGTCGTTTTGTTCTTCGAAATCCTGAAAGCGACCAGAACCGGTCCCGGCAACCTTTCGAATCATATCCTGTCGATGCTGGTGTTCATCGCCTTGCTGGTCGAGTTTCTGCTCGTCCAGGACGCTGCGACGCAGGTGTTCTTCATTCTGATGACGATCGCTCTGATCGATGTGATCGGCGGTTTTGCAGTTTCGATCCGAAGCGCCGGGCGGGATGTCTCGATCGGCTTATAGGTTGTCGAGCTTGTTCTGAAGGGCGCGGAGCTGTTCCTTCAGCTCGTCGATATCCTTGGCCTCGGCCTTGCGGCTTTCCTTGGCCGCCGGCGGAGCCATGAAAGGCGAGAACATCTGCATGGCCTGCTGAAACAGCTCGGTGTTGCGGCGGACCTGGTCCTCGACCATCTGCATCGGCAATTGCAGGTTCTTGCCGAGAGGCGTCTCGCCAAAGGCGCGGTTCACCTGCTCGCGCATCTGGGCCTGCTGCTCGGTGAAAGCGCGCATCGAATGTTCGAGAAAGCTCGGCACGACCATCTGCATCTGGTCGCCGTAATAGGTGATGAGCTGGCGCAGGAAGGAGATCGGAAGCAGCGTGTTGCCAGTCTTCGATTCCTGTTCGAAGATGATCTGGGTCAGCACCGAATGGGTGATGTCATCTCCGCTTTTTGCATCCTGGACGATAAAATCTTCGCCCTTCTTCACCATCTCCGCCAGATCTTCCAGCGTCACATAGGTGCTGGTGCCTGTATTGTACAGGCGGCGATTGGCGTATTTCTTAATGACAATCTGACCCTCATTCTTCGCCATATCAGTCTCCTGAACCCCCGTCTGATTTATGGATGTTCCTCCACTTCAGACTGTAAACGCAAAAGAAGGCCGGTGACAATCTCTTTGTGCTATGCGGCAAACCTTTAACAGATCATACGAATCGGCTTTGCGGGCCGCCGCCGAAAAATTCGGGCGGCCGGTCTTCGCGTTTGACTTGTGCTCAAAGCTTTGCCAGTTTCCCCTTATATAAGTGGGACGAAAACGAGGAGCCTCCCCATGAGCAATGCATCCGTCGTCATCGCCAGTGCAGGTCGAACAGCAGTTGGTTCGTTCAACGGCGCTTTCGCAACGGTCCCCGCGCACGAACTCGGCGCGGCCGTCATCAAAGGCGCGCTCGCGCGCGCCGGCGTCGATGCCGGCGACGTGGACGAGGTGATCCTCGGCCAGGTGCTGGCCGCAGGCGAAGGCCAGAACCCGGCTCGCCAGGCGGCGATCAAGGCCGGCATTCCGAAGGAAGCGACAGCCTGGGGCGTCAACCAGCTCTGCGGCTCAGGCCTGCGCGCCGTTGCGCTCGGCATGCAGCAGATTGCCACCGGCGATGCCAAGATCATCGTTGCCGGCGGCCAGGAATCCATGTCGATGGCGCCGCATGCCCTGCACTTGCGCGGCGGCGTCAAGATGGGTGACGCGAAGATGGTCGACACGATGATCAAGGATGGCCTGACCGATGCCTTCCATGGTTATCACATGGGCATCACCGCCGAGAATATTGCGCGTCAATGGCAGCTTTCGCGCGACGAACAGGATCAGTTCGCCGTCGCTTCACAGAACAAGGCCGAAGCCGCCCAGAAAGCCGGCCGATTTACCGATGAGATCATCCCTTATGTCATCCAGACGCGTAAGGGCGACGTTACGGTTGATGCCGACGAGTATATCCGCCACGGCGCCACGCTGGAGGCGATGGCCAAGCTGCGGCCGGCCTTCGACAAGGACGGCACGGTGACGGCTGCGAATGCCTCCGGTCTCAATGACGGCGCCGCAGCAGCAGTGCTGATGAGCGAAGCCGAAGCGGTCCGCCGCGGCATCCAGCCGCTCGCCCGCATCGTTTCCTGGGCAACGGCGGGCGTCGATCCTTCAATCATGGGTACCGGCCCGATCCCGGCGTCCCGCAAGGCGCTGGAAAAGGCCGGCTGGTCGGTCGGCGATCTCGATCTCGTCGAAGCCAACGAGGCTTTTGCGGCGCAAGCCTGCGCTGTCACCAAGGATCTCGGTTGGGATCCTGCTATCGTCAACGTCAATGGCGGGGCGATTGCCATCGGCCACCCGATCGGCGCTTCCGGCGCGCGCGTTCTCAACACGCTGCTGTTCGAAATGAAGCGCCGCGGCGCGAAGAAGGGCCTGGCCACGCTTTGCATCGGCGGCGGCATGGGTGTCGCCATGTGCTTCGAAGCACTTTAATAGCATACGATCCATCATTGATTGAAATCCCGCCGCGCGCGGGGCGAAAACACAAGGGGAGCGGAACATGAGCAGAGTGGCTCTGGTCACCGGAGGGACACGCGGCATCGGCGCAGCCATATCCATGGCATTGAAAAACGCCGGATACAGGGTGGCGGCAACTTATGCCGGCAATGACGAGAAGGCCAGAGCCTTTCATGACGTCACCGGCGTTGCCGTATTCAAGTGGGACGTTTCCGACTACGCTGCCTGCGGTGAAGGGGTCGCCAAGGTTGAAAGCGAAATCGGCCCGGTCGAGATTCTCGTCAACAATGCCGGCATCACCCGCGATGCCATGTTCCACAAGATGACGCCGCAGCAGTGGCACGAGGTGATCAATACCAACCTCACCGGCCTATTCAACATGACGCATCAGGTCTGGACCGGCATGCGCGACCGCAGCTTCGGGCGCATTGTCAACATCTCCTCGATCAACGGCCAGAAGGGCCAGATGGGCCAAGCCAACTATTCGGCCGCCAAGGCCGGCGATCTCGGCTTCACCAAGGCGCTTGCCCAGGAAGGGGCGGCGAAAAACATTACTGTCAACGCCATCTGCCCCGGTTACATCGGAACGGAAATGGTGCTTGCCGTGCCGGAGAAAGTGCTGAACGAGCGCATCATTCCCCAGATCCCCGTCGGCCGTCTCGGCGAGCCGGAAGAGATCGCCCGTTGCGTCACCTTCCTCGTCTCCGACGATGCCGGCTTCATCACCGGTTCAACGCTGACGGCCAATGGCGGGCAGTTCTTCGTTTAGCCCCGGTTGACGATCCAGATCGACTTGAAGCGACAGCGTCTGCCTGGCTGCGCTGTCTCTTTTATGTGCGGGACCGGATATCCGCAACGCGGGTTCAGAACGTCAGGAGCGGCTGCGGGGGTTGCGATGTCCGCGGGCTGGAATCCTGACCGGCACTGTTTGCGCCGCCCGGTCTTCGCTGCGAAGGGCTGAGATCGCGCTTGTCACGAAGGCCAAGGCGATGGGAACGGCGACGGCGGAACCCATGAAAATCTGGGCCATGGAGGCGTTCCCTTTCGGTGCGTGGGCGGCTTTGTCTGCCCATTGCGCTTGAGAAGGAATATGCGGTCGGCGGGTCGACGCCGGCAGGCTCGACTTTCGAAACCGATCGTCAACGTCGCGTTGACGCAGGATGCCAGCAAAGAAAAACGGGCGCCAGGGCGCCCGTTGGGAGTCCGATATGATTTTGCCGGTCAGTAGCGGCAACGGGCCTCGTAGCGGCGGCCGTAGCGGTCGCGATAAATGCAGTAGCCGCGGCGTTCGACCGACTGGCCGATCAGCGCGCCGGTCAGACCGCCGGCAACGGCACCGACTGCGGCACCGCCCCAGCTGTTGGTTACGGCGCCGCCGATGACCGCACCGGTGCCGGCGCCGATCGCCGTGCCCTGCTCGGTCGGAGTACAGGATGCGAGAGCGCCCACGAGCGCGCCAATGAGAACAATTTTCTTCATCATGTCGTAACTCCCCAGGTTGTCGGGCTTTAGATGCGCCCCATTAGTACAAGGATAATGATAATGACGAGAACTAGCCCCAAACCGCCCGAAGGTCCATAGCCCCAGCCACGGCTATAACCCCAATTCGGCAAGGCTCCGATCAAGAGTAGAATGAGGATAACGAGAAGTATCGTGCCAAGCATTGCGTGTTTCCTTCATTTTCATCCGCAATCTGAATGGACAAGAAACACGCATTGGCGATTTTTGTTCCCGGTTGAGCCCGCGAATTGTGATGCGGCACGATTCATGGTTTGTGATCGATGCTGCCCAGTAAAATAGCACTATGGTTAAAAAGACGTTTAAATACAACATGTTGCGGCGAACAAAGCACGAAGATTGCAATGTCGTCGATTCGTCGGCGATTCGTTCCGTTTTTGATCAATCCGATGACGTAAGCGCTCCCCGCTTAAACGATGTGAATTTCGTCGTCGAAAGGTTAATCCTCGGCCTGCGGCGTCAGACGCGAGGGGCAGTCCCCCGACTGCATATAGCGGCAACACATGGCGGCGCCACCAGATCTTGCCGTGAACGAAAGGTGAAAGCGGTTTGGTCGGCGATTCGTCTCCGATTCGTTCCGGATTTGGTCGAAGGGTTAATTGGCCAGGAATGTTCGCTTGGCAAAAAGCGCACGGCCGACCGCCGGCAAGGCGATGGAGATGCGAACAGGAGAGAGTCTCCCGATTCAGCATCTAGTGGAAAAAAGTGATTCAAAATCAATACTTAGCCGTGAACAAAAGCTGAATCCGCGGGAGTCAGCGATTCGTCGCTGATTCGTTCTCAGGCTGTTCTGAATCGGAAATGCAGGCGTCCCGGATGACTCGCAGAGGTCGTAATCCTCGCTGCATTTTAAAATCTGCCCTTGCGTTTGCGGCGGCAGCTGTCCATGTGTTCTGTGCCTCCGTCGAGAGGCGACAATTTTCCTGGGGCCGCCTGCCTCTTTTGCATGGACCATGACTCTGACTTCGCAGCCGATGATTCTGAGCGGGCGCGGTGTGACCGCGATGCTCGGACCAACCAATACCGGCAAGACCCATTACGCCATCGAGCGCATGGTCGCACACGGGACCGGCGTGATCGGCCTGCCGCTGCGGCTGCTGGCGCGCGAGGTCTATACGCGGGTGGTGGAGAAGGTCGGTGTGCAGAACGTGGCGCTGGTCACCGGTGAGGAAAAGATTTCGCCGGCCAATGCACGCTTTTCGGTCTGTACCGTCGAAGCGATGCCGCGGGACACGAAGGCCGCCTTCGTTGCGATCGACGAGGTGCAGCTCGCCGGCGATCTCGAGCGCGGTCATATCTTCACCGATCGCATCCTGCACCTTCGCGGCCGCGAGGAAACGCTGCTGCTCGGCGCGGCAACGATGCGGCCGATCCTTCAGCAGCTGCTGCCCGGTATCACCATCGTCGAACGGCCGCGGCTTTCGCATCTTTTCTATGCCGGGCAGAAGAAGATCACCCGGCTGCCGCAGCGCTCCGCCATCGTCGCCTTTTCGGCCGACGAGGTTTATGCCATCGCCGAGCTCATCCGTCGGCAGCGCGGCGGCGCGGCGGTCGTGCTGGGCGCGCTCAGCCCTCGCACCCGCAATGCGCAGGTCGCGCTCTACCAGGCGGGCGACGTCGAATATCTGGTGGCGACCGACGCAATCGGCATGGGCCTCAATCTCGATGTCGATCACGTCGCTTTCGCCCAGGACAGAAAATTCGATGGATACCAGTTCCGCAACCTCAATCCGGGTGAGCTCGGCCAGATCGCCGGCCGCGCCGGGCGGCACGTGCGCGACGGAACCTTCGGCGTCACCGGCCAGGTCTCGCCCTTCGACGAGGAGCTGGTCCAGCGCATCGAAGGCCATGAATTCGACAATATCAAAGTCTTGCAGTGGCGCTCGACCGAGATGGACTTCTCCTCGATCCATTCGCTGCGGGCCAGTCTCGAGGCGGGGCCGCGCGTTGCCGGACTGACGCGTGCGCTGCCCGCGGTCGACCAGCAGGCGCTGGAGCAGCTTTCGCGCTATCCCGAAGTCATCGATCTCGCCGATCGGCCGGCCCGCGTCGAAAAACTCTGGGAGGCTTGCGCACTTCCCGACTACAGGCGTATCACTCCGGCACAACATGCCGATCTGATTGCGACCCTCTTTTCCGATCTCGTCCGCTATGGCACGGTGAACGAGCAATTTCTGGCGGAGCAGGTTCATCGCTCCGATCGGACCGATGGGGAAATTGACACGCTTTCGGCGCGAATCGCGCAGATAAGGACCTGGACCTATGTTTCGAATCGGCCCGGCTGGCTGACCGATCCGACACATTGGCAGGAAAAGACGCGGGAAATCGAAGATCGATTGTCCGATGCGTTACATGAAAGGTTGACGAAACGCTTTGTTGATCGCAGGACATCTGTGCTCATGAAGCGCCTGAGAGAGAATGCGATGCTGGAAGCTGAAATCAGTGTGAATGGCGATGTCTTCGTTGAAGGACATCATGTAGGGCAGTTGAGCGGGTTCCGTTTCACGCCGGTGGCGGGAACGGACGGACCGGATGCCAAGGCGGTTCAGGCTGCGTCGCAAAAAGCGCTCGCGCTCGAATTCGAAGCCAGAGCGGCGCGGATGCATGCCGCCGGCAACAGCGATCTGGCGATCGGCTCGGACGGTTTGATCCGCTGGCTCGGAGATCCGGTGGCGCGGCTTTCGGGCAGCGATCACGTCATGCGCCCGCGGGTGATCCTGCTGGCCGACGAGCAGTTGACGGGCAATGCCCGCGATCACGTCGCCGCCCGCATCGAGCGCTTCGTCAATCATCATATCAGCACAGTGCTGAAGCCGCTCGATGATCTGTCGCGCGCCGAGGACCTGCAGGGTCTCGCCAAGGGGCTCGCTTTCCAGCTCGTCGAGAATCTCGGCGTACTCTTCCGCCGAGACGTGACTGAGGAGGTGAAGTCGCTGGATCAGGAGGCTCGCGCCTCCATGCGCCGCTACGGCGTGCGTTTCGGCGCCTATCATATCTTCGTCCCGGCCCTTCTGAAGCCGGCGCCAGCCGAACTGATCACGCTGCTCTGGGCGTTGAAGAACGACGGTTTGGACAAGCCGGGTTACGGTGACCTCATTCCCGTGTTGGCCGCCGGTCGCACCTCTGTCGTGACCGATCCAAGCTTCGAGCGGATGTTCTACAAGCTCGCGGGCTTTCGTTTCCTCGGCAAGCGCGCCGTGCGCATCGACATACTTGAGCGGCTTGCCGATATCATCCGTCCGCTGCTGCAATGGAAACCCGGTCAGAACAATCGTCCGGAGGGCGCCTATGACGGCCGCCGCTTCACGACGACGACGGCGATGCTGTCAATACTCGGCGCGACGCTCGAGGACATGGAAGAAATCCTCAAGGGTCTCGGCTATCGCGCCGATGCCGTGAAGGCGGAAGAGGCGTCGGCTCATCTTGCCGCGCAGGACGCCGCTTCGGCGCCCGCAGCCTCCGCGCAAGCATCCGCGGAAGAAACGGTGGAAAAGGCCGATCACGACGACGCCGACGCAGCGGCGGAGGAGGCCGTTTCCGAGCCGTCCCCAGCCGAGGCGGCCGCGGCAGAAGCGCCAGCGGCAGAAGCAGTTCAAGACAACCCTGCGACCGAAGCCTCGGCGGAGGTTTCGGCTGCCGGGGAAGCGGCCGCTGCTTCCGGAGAGGCCGGCGAACCGGCGGAACCGAAGCCGGTTCTTCTCTGGCGCCTCGGCGGCCGCAACGATAATCATCGTCAGGCGCGTGGCGGCCATGGCGAACGCCGCGGTGGCCAGGGCCATGATCGGGGCCAGAACCAGGACCGCGGCGAGCGCAATCGCCGCCCGGGCGGCGGCGAAGGCGGCGAAGGAAATCGCGGCGGCGACGGACGCGACAACAACCGCAACAACCGCGGCAAGGACGGCGGTCGTGATGGCCGGCCGCAGCAGGCACGGGGCGGTGAGCGCAAGGACCAGCCGCGCGGCGACCGGCCGGACCGTAGCGAGCGCAAGGATCGCGGCGAGCGCAATGACCGTAACGATCGCAACAACAATCGCGGCGCACAGCCGCTGCGCTTCGAGGCCAAGCCGCCGCGCAAGGAGAAGCCGATCGATCCGGATTCGCCCTTCGCCAAGCTCGCCGCTCTCAAGGAACAGATGAAGAAGTAGTCATGGGCGGGGAGACACAGCCGGTAAGCGGTTCGCGCCAGCGCATCGACAAGTGGCTGTTCTTCACGCGCATGGTGAAGTCGCGTTCGCTGGCGCAGAGCCATGTCCAGTCGGGGCACGTGCGCATCAACGGCGAGCGCTGTAGCCAACCGAGTCAGATGGTCAAGCCGGGCGACCGCATCGAGTTGACGCTGGAACGGCGTGACGTCGTTCTCATCGTGCGTCTCGCCGGCGAGCGGCGGGGGCCCTACGAGGAGGCCCGCCTGCTCTATGACGACCAATCGCCGCCGCCGGATGAGGCAAAACGCCTCACCCCCTACGAGCAGGCGATCCGCGCCACCGGGGCCGGCCGTCCGACCAAAAAGGAAAGACGCGCGATCGACAGGCTGATGTCGGACGAGGATTAGAAAACTCTGCTCGACGCGACGGCTTTTGCAGATCGTTTATCCTTGAAATCCGGCGATAAAGCCGATACGTCACTGACAACCTGCCGGAAGCGTGCTTGCCTCCCAAGCCTGTCCACGCTTCGTTCGGCACGGGGATAGGCGCGACGTTCCAGGTTGCCCGGCCCCACCGCATGGAAATCCTGGAGTTCTTCATGACCTACGTCGTGACCGACAATTGCATCAAGTGCAAATACACCGATTGCGTAGAAGTCTGCCCCGTCGACTGCTTCTATGAAGG
Organism: Rhizobium binae; assembly: GCF_017357225.1. Lineage (NCBI taxonomy): Bacteria > Pseudomonadati > Pseudomonadota > Alphaproteobacteria > Hyphomicrobiales > Rhizobiaceae > Rhizobium > Rhizobium binae. Next base: position 4,396,766 of record NZ_CP071604.1, read on the forward strand.
CGAGAATTTCCTCGTCATTCATCCCGACGAATGCATCGATTGCGGCGTCTGTGAGCCCGAATGTCCCGCCGAGGCGATCAAGCCGGATACCGAGCCGGGCCTCGACAAGTGGCTGAAGATCAATACCGAATATGCCAGCATCTGGCCGAACATCACGGTCAAGAAGGACCCGCTGCCGGAGGCCAAGGAGATGGACGGCCAGACCGGTAAATTCGAGAAATATTTCTCCGAAAAACCTGGTTCCGGCGACTGATTCGGCTGCGCGATTTGACCGCAGGATTTGGGCATTTCCGCGATGAAACGTTTTAAATCCTGCGTGTCTGAGATGGGTGATGTGTGTTGCCCGCATGACTCAGGCGAAGCAAATTATTGATTTCCTCATATTTTTATGATAGGTTTCGCCTACTGTTCCATTTGTGGCATGGCGCATGCCCAAAACCATCACGAAAGCAGAACAAATCCGTACGCGGTTTCCGTGACATATCAACGCTTTGAGCGCCGGGTCCCCCAGATCGCGCGCAAGAAGTCCTTGCTTTTGCCTGATGGGACCAGAGTGAAGTCACCCGACGGATGCAACCGTCTCAACCGGGCCTGACTGACCCGGCTCCGGCCGCCGCCGGATGCGTAACAGGGAGTTTTTGAATAGAATGACGACTCAGCAGAAAAAACCTTCTACAGCACGTCACGGCTTCAAGACCGGTGAATCGATCGTCTACCCCGCTCACGGCGTCGGTACCATCACTGCTATTGAAGAGCAAGAAGTTGCCGGCATGAAGCTCGAACTTTTCGTTATCGATTTCGAGAAGGATAAGATGCGCCTGAAGGTTCCGGTCGCGAAGGCGATGAGCATCGGCATGCGCAAGCTTTCGGAAACGGATTTCGTCGATCGTGCATTGAAGGTTGTGCAGGGCAAGGCGCGCATCAAGCGGACCATGTGGTCCCGCCGCGCCCAGGAATATGATGCCAAGATCAATTCCGGCGATCTGATTTCCATCGCTGAAGTCGTCCGTGATCTTTATCGTGCGGAAAACCAGCCCGAGCAGTCCTATTCCGAACGGCAGCTCTACGAGGCCGCGCTCGACCGGATGGCGCGCGAGATCGCCGCTGTTAACAAGATGTCGGAAACCGAGGCTGTCCGCCTCGTCGAAACCAACCTCAACAAGGGCCCGAAGCGCGGCAAAGCCATCGAAGAAGACGATTCGCAGGACGAAGCCGCATAAGGCGACCCTGTTTTTCCAATGAAAAAACCCGGCCTTCGTGCCGGGTTTTTTATTGGAACTTTTTCCTGACTGCCGCGTTTATCATACGTAATTGCGGACTGCTCGTCGAGCGCTGGCTCTTCGGCTCGCCGCTGTTCTATCAATGTTCGGTGAGGAGCGGATCATGCCTTTTCAATATTGCCCCTTCGGCAACATGGAGAAACAGGTCCAACCCGGCCGCTTTAGCGGCTCATGATGAAAAATAGGGCCTCCCGCTGAAAAGTCCAGGGGTGAGGCCTTCATGCATTCGGAACCCCATTGAGTCCGGACAGCGATGTTCCGGAGGGTGAGTTTTATTGTCTATTTTGAGGGCGAAGGCCTGTTTCGGGAGATCGATATGAAGAACATGTCTGCAGACCGGCGCATGATCAAAATCGCGATGGCCGCCCCCTATCTCGCCCGCCAGGAAGAGCATGATCTCGCCACCCGCTGGAAAGATCACGACGATCGCGGTGCGCGCAACCAGATCGCCATGGCGCATATGCGCCTGGTGATCTCCATGGCCGGCAAGTTCCGCAATTTCGGCCTGCCGATGAGCGACCTCGTGCAGGAGGGCTATGTCGGCCTGCTGGAGGCAGCCGCGCGTTTCGAACCGGAACGCGACGTGCGCTTTTCGACCTATGCCAGCTGGTGGATCCGGGCGTCGATCCAGGACTATATCCTGCGCAACTGGTCGATCGTGCGCGGCGGCACGAGTTCGGCGCAGAAGGCGCTCTTCTTCAATCTGCGCCGCCTGCGCGCCAAGCTCGCCAAGGGCGACACGCAACTGACACTGCAATCCATTCATCAGGAAATTGCCGCCGCCCTAGGCGTCAGTCTTGCCGACGTTCAGACCATGGATGCCAGGCTTTCCGGCAACGATGCTTCGCTGCAGGCGCCATCCGTCTCCGGCGATGCCGAGAGCGCCGAGAAGATGGATTTTCTCGTCAGCGACGACCCGCTGCCCGACGAACAGGTCTCCAACATGATCGACGGCGAACGCCGCCGCATCTGGCTAGCCTCGGCGTTGAAGCATCTCAACGAACGCGAAATGAAGATCATCAGCGCACGGCGGCTGGCCGAAGATGGCGCCACGCTCGAGGAGCTCGGCGCCGATCTCGGCATTTCCAAGGAGCGGGTGCGCCAGATCGAAAGCCGGGCGATGGAAAAACTTCGCACCGCGCTGGTCAGCGCCGACCCGCATATGGCGGCCTACGCTTGAATCTTTCCCCTCCAGCAGCACTGACTGGCCCGGCTTAAGCCGGGCTTTTTTTACTCGGCAATGATCTTGACGCGATCGCCGGGCGAAACGGCTGCACCCGTGGGCAGGGCATTGATGAGCTTGAAGAGATCGAGCTTGCGGTCGGTGCCCATCATGCGGGCTGCGAGCGTCGAGACATTCTCGCCCGGCCGCACCGTGACGACACGGATGCGCAGCGGCTTCAGCGAGGCGGCTTCCGCCGGGGTCATGCGCCGGAAACTCGCGCGCAGGACATCGGCCGTCGGCTCAAGGGCGTCGCTGCCTTTCGGCACCGCGGTCAAGAAACGGAAGATCTGCGCATTGTTGCGGATCACGGTGACATCGAAATCCCAGCGGTCGGCGCTGGCGCGCGCGGTCGCAGCTTCCATGCCATTGACGGTGATCTGCTGGATGGTCGACGGGTCGAGGCCGGTGACCCAGCCGCTGGAGATATAATTGGTGAGGCTCTGGTTCTGGTTGTCGGCGACGCCATCGAAGCGGACGGCGATGTCGTTCGGACCGGTCGCCATCACAGCCTCGACCTTGTTGTCGATGTGGAAGTCCGGAGGAACGTCGAAGCGGATGCCGAGACCGCCGTGCAGGAAGGTCTGGCCGCGCACATAACCTTCCTCCGGGCTGTCGCCGTACAGCAGACCGTCTATGCCGTCGAGATAATAATCGCGGCCCTTGTCGCCGACCGAACCTTCCTGGCCGAAGGCCCGCGCATGGGTGCGGGCGAGATCGATGCGCTGTGCGGAATTCGGGTGGCTCGACAGGAAGTCGAGGCTCTGGTCGGCCTCCGGGTCGACCGACATGAAGCGGCTGTAAGCTGCCATGGAATCGAGGAAGCGGGCGGCGGCGTAGGGATCGTAGCCGGCTTCGCCGAGCATGCGCACACCGATGACATCAGCCTGCAACTCCTGCTGCCGGGAGAAGGCGGCGAGCCGCAGCTTGCCGCGGGCCAGCGCCTGTTTGCCGGCGATATCGCTGGAGAGCACCTCGGCGACGACGCGGCTGGCGATGACCTCCGCCTCTTCGCGCTTCTGCCGCTCGATGCCGTGGTTCGCCGTCACGTGGCCCATTTCGTGCGACAGCACGGCGGCGACCTCCGAGGCGTCGTTGGCAAGGGCGAGCAGGCCGCGGGTGACGTAGAGATAACCGCCCGGCAGTGCAAAGGCGTTGATGGCCGGCGAGTTCAGAATGGTGATGCGGTAGGACTGGCTCGGATTTTCCGATACCGCCGTCAGCGCGCCGGCGATGCGGGCGACGAGACGCTCGGTCTTGGCATCCTTATATTCGCCGCCGTAGCTTGCCACGATGCGCGGATGCTCGCGGGCGCCCATCGCCGCACGCGGGTCGTTCTTCTGCACCTCATCAACGATCTGCGGATTGGAAGACGGCGATATGCTGGGCTGATAGGATTGTTCGATCAGCGATTGACACCCGTTCAGCGCCATTGCGACGGCTGAAAGCAGCATGAGACGGCGCGCGAAACGGCGCGGCGCGGAGATGACATCACTGGAAAGCGCGGGCGATTTCCACGTCGTCAGGCTGTCCAGTCTGGTTCTCCGCATCATGTCACTGCTTTGCCGGTTTGCCGCAGATCGAGACCGGCCTTGGCAAGGGAAACTCAACAGGTGCGCACCCCTGATCTCGCGCTGCACAATAGGCCGATACAAGTCCTTGCTGTAGCTGATTTACGCATCGGTTGCATAGCGAGACTCTACTTAATTGTGGCGCCGTTGCATTTTGGCAATGCCTCAATCGTTGAGGCCCCCTTCGCTCGGATGAAATTATGGCGAAAGTTCTGTCATGCGGGGCAGATTTGGCGGCGGCGCGGAAAAAGAACGGAGTGATCGAGGCAATCCCTGCGCTAACAGCAACAGCGCGCGAAAATCACAACTCCTGATCGTGATTTCCGCGGGGCGGCGCCTGTTATGACGCAATCCAGTTACGATCGGGCTATTCCGCCGCTTCCGCCGTTGCCGGTTGCGGTTGCTTCGTCTCGCTGGCACGCGGCAGTTGCACGGGCTTCAGCATCACGGCGGCGGCAAGGCCGATCAGGGCAATGGCGCAGGAGGTCATGAAGAGCGTCGAGAAGGCAGCGGCATAGATATCCGCGACGGCTTGACGGCTGGCTTCGGGAAGGGCAGCCATCATCTTCGGCGTCAGCTGTTCGATATCGGCGACACCGGCAATGGGAACGCCGGCCTTGCCGAGCCCGGAGGCTATGATCGCACCGTAGATGGAAATGGCGATCGAGGCGCCGCCCATGCGCGAGAGCGTCACCGAACCGGTCGCGGCGCCGACGTCGCGGGCGGGTGCGGCATTCTGCACGCCGATCACGGGAACCTGCTGGGCAAGGCCGATACCGATTCCATGCAGCAGCATGATCGCGCCAATGAAGGCGATCGGCGTTCCGGCGTAGGTCTGCGACATCAGCGCGAAGGCGAGGGCGCTGCAGCTGAGGCTTGCAATGGCGAAGGGTTTGTAACGTCCCGTCCTGGAGATGATGCGGCCCGCGGACAGCGATCCGCAGACGAGGCCGCCTGTGAGGAGGATGAAGAGAAGGCCGGCGGCGGAAGGCGAAAGACCCGTCGTCGTCTGCAAGAAGAGAGCGAAGTAGTTGACCATGCCGATGGCAATGGCGCCGCCCATGATCGAGATGATCAGCAGCAGGCTGAAGGTCGAATTGCGGAAAAGCTGCAGGGGAACGATCGGCTCCGGTGCGCGGCGCTCGACGAAAACCCAGGCGACGGCGCAAACCGCGCCGAAGGCGACGACGCCGACACTTTGCGGCGATATCAATGCGCCGAACAATTCGCTACCATCGGTGGCAAGCACGACGCTCGTCGTCGTCAGCGCAAGCAGCAGCGCACCGGCGTAATCGATCTTGGGGCGGCGATGCGGTTTGCGGTAAGGGAGCATGAAGGCCAGCCCGGTCAGCGCGATGAAGCCGATCGGCACGTTGACGAGGAAAATCGAGCGCCAGCCGAAGAGGTCGCTCATCGTGCCGCCAAGCACCGGGCCTATGGCGCCGGAAGCCATCAGCACCAGGCTGGAATAGCTCTGATAGCGCGCCCGCTCGCGCGGCTCGAACAGATCGGCGTTGACGGCAAAGATCGATACCATGATGCCGCCGCCGCCGAGGCCCTGCAGCACGCGGGCCGCGATCAGCGTATCCATCGAGACGGCAAGGCCGCAGACGGCAGAGCCGACGGTGAAGATTGCGATCGCGGTCATCATCACGTATTTGCGGCCAAAGAGATCGCCGAGCTTGCCGTAGAGCGGCATGACGGCGCTGAGCGCCAGAAGATAGGCCGAGCCGATCCAGCCGAACCGTTCGAGGTGGCCGAATTCGCCGACAATGGTCGGCAGCGCCGTCGAAACGATCTGATTATCAAGTGTCGCCATGAACATGGCGGTCATCAGAAAGAAGAAGAGGATAAGCCGACGACGAGGATCCGTCACGAGCGGCGCAGGCGCGAGTTGCATGTCCATGAGATGTATTTCCGGGTTTGATTGATTTTATGTGCTATCAGCATGTAATTGTCAATGGCACATGAATGCCCTCGGCATATTCAATTTTGGCGGCCGCTCTGTTATGGTTCCGTCATGAATGAAGCCTTGACCAAGATCCTATCCGACAGACCGGCCGAGCCGGACGAGAACCTGCCTCGCATCGGCCGGAGCATGGCGCGCATGCGGCTGATGACCGGGCGGCGGTTGATCGGCCGGCTGGCAATCCAGAGCGCCGCGCCCGGTCTTGAACTTTCCCATCTCGACGTGCTGGACGCCGTGCGGCGGGCCGAACCAAACGGGGAGGTCACTGTCGGCACGATCGCGGAGATGCTGCGCATCGATCCGTCGCGCGCCAGCCGGGTGGTGGCCGACATGGTCGGGCGCAATGTGTTGCGCCGCGAGGCCTCGCAGGCCGATGCGCGGCGGATCGTCGTCGTCATCACCGACGCCGGCCAGGCCTTGCTTGCCGAGATCCACGCGCAGAAACTTGCGATCATCTCCGAGATCGTCTCCGAGTGGCCGCGCGAGGATATCGAGCGCTTCGCAACCCTGTTCGAACGGTTCATTGGTGGATACGAAGCAATCTTTCTGTCGCGCGACAAGGATACACCCGGTTGAGGCAAAGGCCGCCGATCCACCGGTGCGCCCCTTCCCCTCGCCCCCCCGTTTGCGCTAAGGGCAATGCCCATGAGCCAATCCACCTTCACCATTCTGCTCGGCGGCGAACTCAGCCTGACGGAGCGCCTGCGCCAAGCGGTCGGCGGCAGCCGCTTCATCGCAGCCGATGGCGGCATGCGGCATGCGGCAGCGCTCGGCGTGACGCCGGAACTCTGGGTCGGCGATTTCGATTCAACGCCGGCCGATCTTGACGGGGCGTTTCTCAATGTGCCTAAACAGCCCTACCCGGCGGCAAAGGCGGCAACGGACGGCGAAATCGCCGTATCGGAAGCGATCGCCCGCGGCGCGCGGCGGCTGGTCCTCGCCGGTGCGCTCGGCGGCGAACGCTCCGACCACGCGCTCCAGCATCTGCTGTCGGCCGTCGGCTTGGCGGAAGCGGGTTTTGACGTGCTGCTGACCTCGGGAAAGGAGGAGGCGGTGCCGCTGATTGCCGGCACGGTCGAACTCGATCTTCCGAAAGGCAGCCTGTTTTCCGTGCCGGGTTTCGGCCCGCTGACCGGCCTTTCGATTGAAAATGCGCGTTATCCGCTCTCAGATTTCCACCTGCCTTTCGGCTCGTCGCGCACCATTTCCAACGTGGCGGAAGGCAAAGTTCGCTTTTCGCTCAGCAGCGGCCGGGCGATCGTGCTTGCCCGACCCTATGATCTTTCCGGAGTCTGATTTTTGGCCCCTCCCATTCTGAAACTCGACGACATCTTCTTGAGCTTCGGCGGCGCGCCGCTTCTGGCGGGCGCCTCGCTGCAGGTCGAGCCCGGCGACAGGATCTGTCTCGTCGGCCGCAACGGCTCGGGAAAATCGACCTTGCTGAAGATTGCCGCCGGTCTGGTCGAGGCGCAGTCCGGCGAGGTCTTCCGTCATCCTTCGTCGACGGTGCGCTATCTCGAACAGGCGCCGGATTTTGCCGGCTTCAGCACGGTGCAGGCCTATGCGGAAGCCGGGCTCGGGCCGGGTGACGATCTCTATCGCGTCACCTATCTGCTGTCGCATCTCGGGCTGACCGGCGAGGAAAATCCGAGCACTCTTTCCGGCGGCGAATCGCGCCGGGCAGCGCTTGCACGCGTGCTGGCGCCAGAGCCCGATATTTTGCTGCTCGACGAGCCGACCAACCATCTCGATCTGCCGACGATCGAATGGCTGGAAGGCGAGTTGCAGAAGACGCGCAGCGCCCTCGTGCTGATCTCACACGACCGGCGTTTCCTGGAAAAAGTTTCGACCGCAACCGTCTGGCTCGACCGTGGCACCTCGCGCCGGCTCGACAGAGGGTTTGCGCATTTCGAGGCCTGGCGTGACCAGGTGCTCGAGGCCGAGGAACTGGAACAGCACAAGCTCGGCAAGGCGATCGAACGCGAGGAGCATTGGCTGCGCTACGGCGTCACGGCGCGGCGCAAGCGCAATATGCGCCGTCTCGGCGAGCTGCAGACGATGCGTTCGCAGTATCGCGGCCATAAGGGGCCGCAGGGCACGGTGCAGGCGACGGTTTCCGACGCGCAGGAATCCGGCAAGCTGGTGATCGAGGCCGACAAGATCAGCAAGAGTTTCGGCGAGCGCGTCATCGTCACGCCCTTCTCGATCCGTGTGCATCGCGGCGATTGCATTGGCTTGGTCGGGCCGAACGGCGCGGGCAAGACGACATTGTTGAAGATGCTGACCGGGCAGCTTTCCCCGGATAGCGGCATGATCAAGCTCGGCACCAATCTGGAGATTGCCACACTCGACCAGAAGCGCGAGGATCTCGATCCGGAGGATACGCTAGCCAACTACCTTACGGACGGACGCGGCGAGAACCTGATCGTCAACGGCGAGCAGCGGCACGTCACCGGTTACATGAAGGAGTTCCTGTTCCAGCCGGAACAGGCGCGCACGCCAATCAAGAGCCTCTCAGGCGGCGAACGCGCCCGGCTGATGCTGGCCCGCATCCTGTCGCGCCCGGCCAATCTCCTGATCCTCGACGAGCCGACCAATGATCTCGATATCGAGACGCTCGACCTCTTGCAGGAAATCGTCTCCGGCTTCCCCGGCACCGTCATTCTCGTCAGCCACGATCGCGATTTCCTCGACCGCACCGTGACCTCGACGATCGCACCCGCCGTGCCGGATGCGCCGGACGGCCGCTGGATCGAATATGCCGGCGGCTATTCGGACATGCTTGCCCAGCGCAGGGGCGCGCTCGAGGAGCGCAAGAAGGCCGAGAAGGCGGCGGAGAGGCCGAAGGCGCAGGAGACGGCGCCGGCCGCGGCAAGCTTGAGGGGCAAGCTCTCCTTCAAGCAGAAATTCGCGCTGGAAAACCTGCCGAAGGAGATGGCCAAAGCCGAAGCCGAGATCAGCAAGTGCGAACAAGCGATGGCCGATCCCAATCTCTTCACGCGCGATCCGGCCGCCTTCAGTCGCCTTGCGGCCGAGATGGAGAAGCTGCGTACCGGCCTGACTGCCATGGAAGAGGAGTGGCTGGAACTCGAAATGCTGCGGGAAGAGCTGGAGGGCTGACTTTTACAACTCAGCCGCTCGCCTCATCCATGTAACCAGAAGTCCTGCCGGACGGCCGGAGCGCTCTAAAGCGCCGGGGCGGGCACGGCGGCGGCGCCGGCACTGGCGCCCGTCTGGGCAACCTGCGGCTGCGGCTCTTCGGATTTTGAAGGCAGCGCCTGCAGATGCAGGACGCGCGGTTGCAGCGCCTCGAGATAGGCTTCGGAGCGGCCGATATAGATCATGCCGGTTTCGGGCAGGGAGATCAGCAGCTTTGACATCGTTTCCTGCCACTCCGGCTCCATGCCTTCCAGCACTTCGTCGAAGACGATCCAGCGCGGGCGCACGAGCAGCAGGCGGGCGAAGCCGATCGCCTTCTGTTCGTCGCTGCCGAGAAGCTTGTCCCAACGGGCGCGGGTATCGAGCCTTGTGATCAGCGAATGCAGGCCGGCTTTTTCGAGCGCCGCCTCGACGGCTGATTTCTCGTAGGCATCGGGGCTTTCGGGGAAAGCCAGCGCGTCCCGCAGCGTGCCGCCCGGAACATAGGCGTTCTGCGGCACGAACAGCATATCGTCGACCGGCGGCAGACCCATCGTGCCGCTGCCGCATGGCCACAGGCCGGCCATCGCCTGGAACAGCAGCTTGCGGTTGACGCTGTGATCGCCGTTGATCATGACTTTCTCGCCGGCCTTGATCACAACATCGGTTTCGCGCAGGCGGAAGCCACCGCACTCGTCGATATCCTCGCCGATCTTGGCGTTGATCACCACATCCTTCAGCGTCAATGTATCGGGTGCGGTGTTTTCGTAAGCGATGCTGTCCTTCAGGTCGTAATCCTCGTCCATGTCGAGCAAGGCCTGGCGGAAATCGGTGACGCGCATCAGCGTGGCGCGCCATTCGGCGATCGGGCCGAAATTGGCGACATACCAGCGCAGCGCCGTATTGACCTGGTTGAAGGCGCCGACCGACATCATCAGCTGGCCAAGGGTGAGACCGCCGGAGAAATAGGCGGGTGCCGCGACGATGATCGGGATGACGATCACCAGCCAGCCGTAGCCGGCCGAAACCCAGGTGAGATTGGTATTGGCCATGGCGAGCCGCTTGACGACCCTTAGCACCGAGCTGATGTCGGTGTTGATGCGCCGGCGCTCGTTCTCCTCGCCGCGGGCAACGGTGATCGCCGGCATGTTCTCATTGGCATGCATCAGCGTGAAACGAAGCTCGGCCTCTTTGGAAAAGCGGTCGGCATTGAGCTTGACCAGCTTGCGGCCGACGACCTGGCTCAGAACCGAGGCGGAGGCGGCGTAGAAGATTGCGGCCCAGACCATGTAGCCGGGAATGGAGAAGCTGCGGCCGCTGATGTGAAAGATGAAGCCGCTCGACAGTTCCCAGAGCACGCCGATGAAGCTCACCAGAAGAATGGTCGATTGCAGCAGGCCGAGGACGAGCCCGGTGGTGCTTTCGGCAAGGTTGCGGGAATCCTCGTGCAGGCGCTGATCCGGATTGACGCCGATCAGGCCGCTGGAGGCGAGCCGCAGCGCCCGCTTGCGCTTCAGCCACTGGTCGACGAGGTCGCGCGACAGGCCTTCGCGCATATAAAGCGCGGTCATCTGGTTCAGCCAAGCCTGCAACACATTGAGCAGCAGCAGCGTGCCGGCGATCATCGCGAAGATTTCGAGCTGATGGAAGAATTCGCCGAGGTCGCGGCGCTCGAGCGAATCGTAGAAGGGGGCGTTCCACTCATTGAGAATGACCTGGCCATAGGCCGTCGCCAGGATGACGAGGATCAGCACGGTCGCTAGAAACAGCACCTTGCCACGCACTTCAGAATTCCAGAATGCAGAGAACATCACCCCGAGGCGATATGTCAGGCTGAAATCATACCCTACTCTATCCTGCCTCCGGATGCCCGGCCTCCCCTTGGTCTTATCTGCCATCATGCTTTTCCAACACCGCCCATACTGTCATTATTAACATGGTGGCGTTACCGGTCTATCAACAGATTCTATCAGTCATTAAACTGTGATGAGGCTTGCCTGAGTCGCTGTCGCATGCATTCGGCTTGATTCGTCGCTCAACTGGGACTAATTAACGCATTCCGTGGTGATTTGGCCGGCCGGCTTGCAGCCACGTTAAAAAATTCGCTAAAGGGCCGCGTGCGGACCGGTAGCGATTTTTTGTCGCCGCCGGTTTTTTTATTTTTGATCGAGTGACCGCAATGCCCATCAAGATCCCCGATACGCTTCCAGCTTTCGAAACCCTCGTCCAGGAGGGTGTGCGGGTAATGACCGAGACGATGGCGATCCGACAGGATATCCGCCCGTTGCAGATCGGGCTGCTCAATCTGATGCCGAACAAGATCAAGACCGAGCTGCAGATGGCGCGCTTGGTCGGCGCCTCTCCGCTGCAGGTGGAGCTGTCGCTGATCCGCATAGGTGGGCACAAGGCGAAGAACACGTCCGAAGATCACCTGCTTGCCTTCTACCAGACCTGGGAGGAGGTTAAGCAGCGCAAATTCGACGGTTTCATCATCACCGGGGCGCCGATCGAGCTCCTGCCCTATGAGGACGTCACCTATTGGAAAGAAATGCAGGAGATTCTCGACTGGACGGAAACCAACGTCCATTCGACGATGAACGTCTGCTGGGGCGCGATGGCGGCGATCTATCATTTCCACGGCGTTCCGAAATACGAGCTGAAGGAGAAGGCCTTCGGCGTCTACCGCCACCGGAACCTGAAGCCCTCCTCTATCTATCTCAACGGCTTTTCCGATAATTTCGAGGTGCCGGTGTCGCGCTGGACGGAGGTGCGGCGCGCCGACATCGAGAAATGCGAAAGCCTGGAAATTCTGATGGAATCGAGCGAGATGGGCGTCTGCCTCGTGCATGAGAAAAGGGGCCGGCGGCTCTATATGTTCAATCATGTCGAATATGATTCCACCTCGCTCTCGGACGAGTATTTCCGCGACGTCAACGCCGGCGTGCCGATCAAGATGCCTCATAACTACTTCCCGCATAACGATCCGGCGCTTGCGCCGCAGAATCGCTGGCGCAGCCATGCGCATCTCCTGTTCGGCAACTGGATCAACGAGATCTATCAGACGACGCCCTATGACGTCGAAGAGATCGGCATGGATCTCTGAGCCGCGTCACTCGCATATCAAGGCAGTGCCGCGGCATCTCGGCTGCATTTCTTTCTGTTCCGACCGGTTGCGGTTTGGCGCAAATGCGGGCAGGTTCCGGTCCTGAACCCCAGGGATAGAACGGAACGGACGTCATCATGTCGGACAAGTTGGAGCGGGAAGTTTTCGGGCAGACGAAGGCGGGCGAAACCGTCTATCGCGTCGTCATCAAGGGCGGCGGGCTGACGGCGAAGATCATCAGCTGGGGCGCGGTCATCCAGGATCTGCGGCTTGAGGGTCATGACGCGCCGCTGCAGCTCGGCTTCGAGGAGTTCGACAGCTACCCGCTCTATTCGGCCTATTTCGGCGCGACGCCCGGCCGTTGCGCCAACCGGATCGGCGGCGGGAAATTTACTCTCGACGGCAAGGACCATCAACTCGAACCGAACGAAAACGGCGTCACGCATCTGCATGGCGGCAGCGACAATATCGCCAAACGCAACTGGACGATCATCGAACACGACGTCGACCGCGTGGTGCTGAAGATCGTCGATCCCGATGGCCGCGCCGGCTATCCTGGCAATTGCACCATCCAGGCAACCTTCCGGCTGCACGGCAATGGCGAACTGTCGATTACCTATGAATCGACCAGCGACCAGCCGACGCTCGCTAATGTCTGCCAGCACGCCTATTTCAATCTCGATGGCCGCGAGGATGCGCTCGGCCACGACATCATGATCGCCGCCGATCACTATCTCCCGACCGATGAAAGGCAGGTGCCGACCGGCGAGATCCGTTCCGTCGCCGGTACGGAATTCGACTTGCGCGAAATGACCCCGATGAAGCGTTTCGTTGGGAGCGAGCAGGTGCTGTACGACCATAATTTCTGCCTGTCAGCCGAACGGACCGCCAAGCGCAGCGTCGCGCTCGCCCGAAGCCTTTATTCCGGGGTATCGCTTGAAGTGCGCAGCACCGAACCGGGCGTGCAGTTCTATGCCGGTTTCAAGCTCAATACCGGGGCGCCCGGCCTCGGCGGGCGCAAATACGGCCCATTCGCCGGCTTCTGCCTGGAGACGCAGGTCTGGCCGGATGCCATCAACCACCAAGGTTTCCCGAATGCGGTGCTGCGCCCGGGCGAAGTGCTGCGCCAGGAGACGGATTATATCTTCACCAAGAGCTGACGCTATTGGAGGCGCGGTGCTGTCGACGCACGGCTGTTAAATTTGAGCGCTATGAAACCTCTTCGGTCCGCCGGAGGGTTTTTTCTTGACCGTGCGCGATTCCGTCTTGCCGATTGGTTCTAGATAGGTTCTATTGAGAGCCCATGGATAGAACCAGTCTGATAGCGGAGCTGAACAGCCGCAGCCTGCGTGACGAGGCGTTGACCGGCCCGCTCTATAAGCGACTGGCGCAGGCGCTGACCGGCCTTATCCAGGAAGGCCTGCTGAAACCCGGCGCGGCGCTGCCGGGAGAGCGCGATCTCGCCGAGGCCTTGAAGCTCGGCCGTGTGACCGTGCGCACCGCCTATCGCGATCTGATGGCGTCGGGCGCACTGGAATCGCGCCACGGAAGCGGTACTTTCGTATCGAGCAGAGTGGAACGCATGGAGCAGTCGCTCTGGCGGCTTTCTTCTTTCTCCGCCGATATGCGCTCACGCGGCCGTCTGCCGGCTGCCCGGATCTTGTCGCGGACGATCAATACGCCGTCGCCAGAGGAATCCTTCCTACTCGGCCTTGGCGGCGACGAACCGGTGCTGAGGTTGGACCGTTTGCGCCTTGCCGACGGCCTGCCGCTGGCGATTGAACGCGCCGTGGTGCCGATCAAGTTCCTAGGCGTCGATGGCGGCGGCGAAGGATCGCTCTACGATACGCTGGCGGCCAGCGGCCACAGGCCCGTGCGGGCGCTGCAGCGGCTGACCGCCGTCACACTCGACCCGTCGTCGGCGGCGATCCTGAACGTCATGGCTGGCGCGCCCGCGCTCCTGATCGAACGTGTCTCGCGCCTGGAAGACCAGCGTGTCGTCGAATACACCCGCTCGCACTATCGCGGCGACGCCTATGATTTCGTTGCCGAATTGAGAATCGGAGATGACCTATGAGTGAAACCCAGTCGTTGATGCTACAGGAAGCCGGCCAGTCGCCCGAGGTGGTGGCCACGCTTCTCGAAAAGGAGAAGCCGGTTTTTGCCGAGATCGCTCGGCTGTTTTCGTCCGCTCCCCCAAGCGTGGTGACGACGGCGGCGCGCGGCTCTTCGGACCATGCCGCCACCTTCTTCAAATATCTCTTCGAGATCACCTGTGGCGTTCCGGTCGCCTCGGTCGGTCCCTCGATCGCGTCCGTCTACGGTGCCGCGCTCCATCTGAAGGGCGGCGTGCATTTCACCGTCTCGCAATCAGGCGCAAGCCCCGATATCGTGGCGTTGCAGGAGGCGGCCAAGAAGGGCGGGGCAACGACGATCGCCGTCGTCAACGTCACCGACAGCCCGCTCGCCAAACAGGCCGATATCGTTCTCGGCCTCAACGCGGGCGCCGAAAAAAGCGTTGCGGCGACCAAGTCCTTCATCGCTTCCGTTGCCGCCCTTGCCGGTGTCACGGCTGCAATCGGCGGCGCGTCCGAGCTGCAAGCGGCGCTCGCCAAGCTGCCGGCGGCGCTGTCAGCGACGGCCGGGATCGATACGGCCGCAGCCGAAGAGGTGCTCTTCCACGCGACCTCGCTCTATACGGCAGGCCGCGGTCCCGCCTTCGCGATCGCGCTCGAAGCGGCGCTGAAGGCCAAGGAAACCTCCGGCCTGCATGCGGAAGCTTTCTCGCTGGCGGAACTGATGCACGGTCCGATGCGCCTGGTGCAGCCGGGCTTTCCGATCGTCGCCTTTGCGCCCGATGATGCGGCCTTCGCCAACAACGGCCAGGCGCTGGAGCGCCTGCAGAAACTCGGCGCCACCACCGTCGGTTTCTCCACGCAGCCGCTCTCCGGGATCAATCTTCGGGTGCCGACGACCGGCAACGGCCTCATTGATCCGCTCGTGTCGCTGCTCGTCTATTACCGGCTGATCGAGTCGGTGACGCGCCGCAAGGGCTTCGATCCGGACAAGCCGACAAACCTGCTCAAGGTGACGGAGACGGTCTGATGGCCCGCAAGATCTTCATCGGCGCCCGCATCTTCGACGGTGAACGCTTTCATGACGACAAGGCGCTGATCGTTACCGATGGGCGGGTCGAAGCGATTGTCGCGACAAACGATCTGCCGGACGGCGAGACGGTGACACTGGCCGGCGGCGTGCTTTCGGCCGGCTTCATCGATGCACAGGTCAACGGCGGCGGCGGACGGATGCTGAACGACGAACCATCCGCCGCCTCGATGGAGATCATCGCGCAGGGCCACCGGCCCTATGGAACGACCGCGCTGCTGCCGACGCTGATCACCGACACATCGGAGGCCTCCATCGCAGCGATCGAGGCCGCTACGGACGCCGTCAAGGGGAACCGCGGTGTCGCTGGTCTGCATCTCGAAGGCCCGCATCTGGCGCCAGCACGCAAAGGCGCACACCTGGCCGAATTGATGCGGCCGGTCGAGGACCGCGACGTCAAGGCCTTCATCCGGGCGCGTGAGGCGATCGGCACGCTGCTCGTCACTATTGCCGCCGAGCAGGTGACGGTTGCCCAGGTGCGCGAACTGGCCGAAGGCGGCGTCACCGTCAGCATCGGCCATTCCGATTGTTCGAGTGAGGCAGCGGCGGAACGTTTCGACGCCGGGGCGCGCGG
Organism: Rhizobium binae; assembly: GCF_017357225.1. NCBI lineage: Bacteria > Pseudomonadati > Pseudomonadota > Alphaproteobacteria > Hyphomicrobiales > Rhizobiaceae > Rhizobium > Rhizobium binae. Next base: position 4,412,788 of record NZ_CP071604.1, read on the forward strand.
CGTCACGCATCTCTTCAACGCCATGAGCCAGCTCGGACATCGCGCCCCCGGTTTGGTCGGCGCGGCGATCGATCATCCCTCCACCTGGTGCGGCATCATCGCCGATGGTCACCACGTCGATCCGAAGGCCTTGCGCACGGCGCTGCGCGCCAAGCGCGGAGAAGGCAAGCTGTTCTTCGTCACCGATGCGATGTCGCTCGTCGGGTCTGAAAAGGACTCGTTCACGCTGAACGGGCGCACCGTCCGGCGCGAAAGGGGCGGCTTCTGCTCGAAGCTGGTGCTGTCCGACGGCACGCTCGCCGGCTCCGACGTCGACATGATCTCGACGATCCGCTATGGCGTCGCCTATCTCGACCTGACGCTCGCCGAAGCCCTGCGCATGGCGACCCTCTATCCCGCCCGCTTCCTCAGGCTTGCCGACCGCGGTCATCTCGCGCCGGGCGCGCGCGCCGATCTCGTTCACCTCACCGATGCGCTGACTGTTACCGCCACCTGGCTTGCCGGCGAAGCGACCTGACATCAAGGAGACGTGGCATGACTGATATCACCGATGCCTATTTCTCCAATCTGATCGGACGGCTGGAGACGTTGAAGCAGACGCTTGCCGAGCCGATGGCGCAGGCAGCGGCGGTGATCCTCGATGCTGCCCGCGGTGACAAGCGCGTTTATGTCTTCGGCACCGGCCATTCGCATATGCTGGCGGAAGAGGTGCACTATCGCGCCGGCGGGCTCGCCTTCACTGTGCCGGTGCTTGTCGGGTCGGCCATGCTGCACGAGGGAGCGGTCATCAGCTCGGTCTATGAACGGACCCAGGGCCTGGTGCGGCCAATGCTGGAGCGTTACGGCATGCAGCCGGGCGACGTCATCATCATCGCCTCCAATTCAGGCGTGAATGCAGCGCCAATCGAGGCCGCCGATTACGCGCATGAAATCGGCGCGAAGGTGATCGCTATCACCTCGATCGCCTATTCCTCGGCGATCGCCAATGGCCGCCGCCGGCTCGCCGAGGTCGCCGATGTCGTGCTCGACAACGGATTGCCGCCGGGTGACGCCGTTCTTGATCTTGAAGGCACGGGGCTTCGGGTCGGGCCGGTCTCGACGGCAGTGGGGGTGACCGTCATCAATGCGATCTTTGCTGAGGTCGCTTCGGAGCTTTCGAAATCCGGCGATGCGCCTGTTTATCTCAGCGCCAACATGCCGGGGGCGGCAGAGATCAACCAGAAGCTCGTCAATAGGTACAGGCCGCGCAACCCGCATCTCTGAGAGAGGGAATAAAAGGAGCGCGTCGCACGCCCGGTTCATGACGCGATCAAGCGGCGAGAATGGAACTGACCATGCGGGCGGTCCGCGGTGCCAGCGTCAAACCGATATGCCCGTGTCCAAAAGCAAACACGACGTCCCTGCCTCCTTTTGAAGGCCGGATAACGGGAACGGAATCGGGCATGGAAGGGCGCAAGCCCATCCAGCTCCGGCTTGGTTCTCCGAGCGTTGGGAAAATCCTGCGCGCGTTTGCAAGCAACACTTCGAGGCGCCTTGGGTTCGAAGGAGCAGCAATCCCTCCGAGCTCCACAGTACCGGCTACGCGCAGGCGGCCGCGCATCGGGCAAAGGTAAAATCCATGATGCGTCGGGCATACCGGCCGTCCCACCGGCAGTGTTTCCATATCGAACTCGAGATGATAACCCCGCTCGGTATCCAGCGGGACCTGCTCTCCGAGCTGCAGAGCCAGCCCACGGGAATGTGCCCCGGCGGCGATCACGGCTGCTCGGGCATCAATGCTGTGGGTTGAAGCCATCATCCTCACTCCATTCCGCGCACGCGAAATAGTCGTCACGGCGTCTCGAACGAACTCGACGCCCGCCTGTCTGGCGGCGGCTTCCATCACGCTCATGAGCTCGCCGGGATCGGTGAAGTTTATCGCTTTCGGAAAGAAAAGCCCCCCGCCATGGACCTGCGGCAGCCGGGGCTCCAGGCTTTGCACTTCGCCGGGGGTGAGAAGCTGCTGCGCGATCCCGTAGTTTCGGCGAAGTTCGACATCCGAAGCGGCTGCCTTGAAGGCCTCGGGCGTCTGGTAGAGGTAGAGGCATCCTTTCGCGCTTAAAAGATCGGACGCACCGATTTCCGCTGCAAGTTGGAGCCATTCCGATGACGCGTCGGACAGAAGGTCGGCGATGCGGCTCACATTGTCTCGGTACCTGTGAGGAAGGGATTCGTAGGCAAAACGCATCAGCCACGGAAACAATGTCGGCAATGCCGCCTTGCGGATGGACAACGGGCTGTCGGCATTGAGCAGCAGCGATGCCAGGTTCTTCAGAACAGCAGGCGTGCCGACGGGAATGATTGCATAATCGGCGATCGTTCCGGCATTGCCGTAAGATGCGCCCGAACCGGGTTGGTTGGGTTCGATCAGGACGACATCGCGGCCGTCGGCACGCAGCCGCAGAGCGGTTGCCACGCCAATCACGCCGCCGCCGATGACGGCGATATCTGTTGTTAGCTTGTTCATCAGATGTGGATTTATCTTTAGAGAAACGAGGCTTGGATGCCTGATCAGACCAAGAGCTAACCTGGGGAAGCGTAACGCGCGACATAGGCAGCCGTGCGTGCTTCCGTTGGGCGGTCGAGCACATCCCCGGCAGTTCCCTGCTCGATGATAACTCCACCGTCGATGAAGACGACCCAGTCCGACACTTCTTTCGCAAAGGGCAGCTCATGGGTGACCAGGATCATCGTCATGCCGTCGGCGGCCAGTTCCCGCATGACGCGGAGAACCTCGCCGGTCGATTCAGGATCGAGCGCCGACGTCGGCTCGTCGAACAGCAACACCGTTGGTTCCAGCGCCAAAGCGCGTGCGATCGCCACACGCTGCTGCTCGCCGCCCGACATCTGTTCCGGATAAGCCATCGCCCGTTTGGCAAGGCCTACTCTCGTCAGTAGTTTCACGGCTCGTTCCACAGCCTCTCTCTCGCCGATCCCGGCTGCGTGCATCTGAGCGAGAACGACATTCTCCACGGCTGTCAGATGCGGGAACAGATTGAAGCGCTGAAACACCATGCCGACGCGCTGCCGAAGCTTTGCAAGGTTGCGGCAGGTCACCTGGCCGTCGGCGAAGATCGTTTCATCGCCGATGGTGATCGTTCCCTCATCGGGACGTTCAAGCAGGTTGACGCAGCGCATGAGCGTGGTCTTTCCTCCGCCGCTCTGGCCAATGATGCTGACGATTTTGCCGGCGGGAACCTCAAGATCGACGCGGTCGAGCACCAAGCGCCCATCGAAAGACTTGCGCAATCCGCTAATTTTGACGGCGGGGCGGCCGATCGGCTGGTTTGACACGAAGGCAGTTTTGGCAGGAGTGGTCGTCATGGGTCAGACTCTCCCCTCGGCGAGATAGGATCTGGCTAATTTGAGTCGTCGCCTTCTGGCCAATGACAATGGCACACCGGCATGGATCTTGCGCTCCAGCAGAAGCAGACATTGTGACACCGGGTAGCAGATGGCGAAATAGGCCGCGGAGATCACGAGATATACCTCAAGCGCCCGGAATGTTTCCGAGGCTATCAACTGTGCCTGCGTCATCAGCTCGGCAGCGGAGATCGTCACGAGCAGCGACGTCGATTTGATCAGGTCGACGAACATCGTGTTCGTGCCGGGAAGGGCCAACCGCACCGCCTGCGGCAGGACGACATGGCTGAACGTCTTGCCGCGCCCCAGCCCGAGAGCTTGAGACGCCTCTTGCTGGCCTTGGTGTACGCCGGCGATCGCTGCCCGAAAGATCTCGGACAGATAAGCGGCGTAGAAGAGCACCAAGCTCAACACTCCGGCCTCGAAAACCTCCAGCCTGATGCCTACGGAAGGCAGGCCGAAGTAGGTGAGAAAAATGATCGCCAGAAGCGGTACGTTTTTAAAGAGTTCGGTGTAGAAGGCCGCAGGGACGCGGACCAGGCGCAGCCGGTTGAGCCGCATCAGCGCAAGGGCAAGACCAAGGATCGTCGCGCCGATGAAGCTGGCCAGGGTGTAGCCGAGGGTCCTGAGCAGACCCACGGCAATGTTTCCGACGTAGTCATTCCAGGGAACCTGGAAAATATCGGTGAAGGATGACAACGCCGTCATGCTTCCATCTCACTTCTCGATGGAGGGCGGGTTCCAGTCGGCGGGACGGTCAACGCCGCGCCGCTGTGCCGCCATTTCGGGCGATGGAACCAGGAACTGCTTGGGATCACCGCCCCATCTCGTGATCAACGCTGCAAGGGATCCGTCCTTGTACATGGCGTCAATCTGATCGGACACAGCCTTGGCTAGCTTTGGCGACTGCTTGGGAAGGTAGAATCCGGTCATGTAGGCCTGAAAATACTTGTAATCGGGGTGCGCGGCCACCTGTTCGTTTGTCGGCGGCTTCAGATATTCGATGCGGACCTTCATGTCGGGGCGCTGCTGTTGTTGATAGGTGATCAGCAGCGGGTCGAGAAAGCCGACGTCCAGACGCCCGGAAGAAATATCCTGGAACACACCCTCGGCGCTCGGGAAGGTATGGGGTGAGGCGTCAGGGACCTGCGCGATCGATTTCGCCCAGACATACCCCGTCACAGTGCCGAGGTTCTTGCCTTCGAGGCTCGCAACATCCGGAAAGCTCGTCGTGCCGCTCACGGCCATGGCCGGCGGCGAATAATACGGCGGATCCGTAAACAGGCCGACCTTCTGGCGGGCGTCTGACCATGCAATTCCGCCAATGGTTATGTCAGCCCGTTGCGTCTGGACAGAAGCCAGCATGCCTGGAAAGTCGGTGACGTTGATTTCCATCTTGAGGCCGAGCTTATCGGCGACGGCCGTCAGGATGTCGCTGTCGAGGCCGACGAGTTTTCCATCCTTGACCGCCGTATAGGGCATGTAAGGCTGGACCGTAACGACGAGGGTGCCCGGCTTCATCAGCTCCAGATCGTCGGCATTGGCCGCGGACGGCACGGCCGTCGCCAACAACCCCAAACTCAGGATTGTCAAGGCAAGCATCCCATTCGCCTGTGCTTTTTTCGTCAATTCAGCATGTTTCATTTGAACCCCTCTTTGTGGTTATATATTGCTGATATATTGAGGATATGCAGACATGATATGAAGTCAAGCGGATTCGTTAAGCGCCTTTTTTCTATGCGGAATGGCGTTTAGATATGCGGAAATGGACAGAGAGAGGAACGCGCTGAATATGTTCGAAGTGGATTACGAAGCGGTGGAGTCAACGCTGGCGGAGCGGACATACATTCGGCTGCGCGACGATATCATTACGACATTGCTTCCTCCGGGCACGCTTTTGCGGGAAGCCGAGCTCATGAAACGCATGGAAGTCGGGCGCACGCCGGTCCGGGAGGCGCTTCAGCGTCTGCAATATGACGGTTTCGTTGTCGTCAGCGCGCGCCGCGGCACATTTGTCAGTAAGATCGATATCAATGACCTTACCGCGGTCTACGAGGCACGGGCACGGATCGAATCCTGGGCGACTCGACTGGCTGCGGAAAGGCTGCGCGAGTTCGAGCGGCAAGAAGCACGGCAACTGATCGACGAGCTCAAGCAGACAACCGGTCCGATGGCGTTGGAAGACATCCTTGCTTTAGATCGCCGGATTCATCGCTTCATTTACAAAGTGGCGAAAAACCCTTTCCTCTCCGACACGCTGGATCACTACCACAATCTGTCGCTGAGAATCCTCTACGTCGCCATGAAGCGGTTTCCGACACTGGTACCGCGTCTCGAGGACGTCTTGCATGATCAGGTCCTCATGCTTGAGGCCGTATGCAGAGGTGATGCAGATGAGGCTGAAAGGATCGCAATGGCTCACGTCATGAGCTTCGAGAGCGAGGTCCGAAAGGTAATCTGAATTCGGCTCTTGGAATTGGGTGCAGCTTTAGCTGAATGAAGATATTTCCGGCAAATGAGCCGTTCGAATCGCGCGGTGCAAGTGGAAGCGGCATCGATACTTGCCTGCATTCCACATTTCAGTCAGAGGCCGGCGTGAGCCGGCACTCTTGAATCGATGAAAACCAGGATCAATCCTTGGCGCGTTCGACGTAGGAATTGTCTTCGGTGGCGATGACGACGCGGGTGCCGGCATCGATATGCGGCGGCACCATGGTGCGAATGCCGTTGGAGAGCATGGCCGGCTTGTAGGAAGAGGAAGCCGTCTGGCCCTTCACGACCGGTTCCGTCTCGGTGATTTCGAGCGTGACGTGGCGTGGCAATTCGAGCGCCAGCGGAATGCCTTCATGAATCGACAGGATGCAGGTCATGCCTTCCTGGAGATAGGCCTTCTGGTCGCCCATGGTTTCCTGGCTGACGACCACCTGGTCGTAGGTCGCCGGGTTCATGAAGTGAAAGCCTTCGCCGTCCTCATAGAGGTACTGGAAGTTCACGTCTTCGACGAAGGCTCGCTCGACCTGCTCGGTGGTGCGCCAGCGCTCGGAAACCTTCACGCCATCGACGATGCGGCGCATGTCGACCTGGGTAACCGGCGTGCCCTTGCCCGGATGAAAATTCTGGGCGGTGAGAACGACGTAGAGCTTGCCGTCGACATCGAGAACGTTGCCCTTGCGGACCGAAGAGGCGATGACCTTGACCATAAGACTTCCTTGTAACTCGGCTTTCGGCGTCGTAGAGGACTGTCGAAACGCCCTGAAGACGCAAATATTTTTCTTTGGGGGCGCAACTAACCTAAAATCCGGGAAATAGCCACCCCCATACCGGCTTCTCCGGCGAAGAAAGCTTGGAATGAACCCTTCGGCCAAAGCGTCCCCCTGGTGGGCCCCGTCCGTGCATGCCGACCGCCGACCGTTCCTGATCGGGCGCAATGCGATCCAGGCGGCATTGCGCGGGTTTTTCGCGCGCGAGGATTTCATCGAAGTGGATACCGCGGTGCTGCAGGTATCGCCGGGCAACGAGGCGCATCTGCATGCCTTCGCCACCGAAGCGCTGACGACGGATGGGCAAAGGGCGCCCTTCTACCTGCACACCTCGCCGGAATTTGCCTGCAAGAAGCTGCTTGCGGCAGGTGAGCAGCGCATCTCGTGTTTTGCCCATGTCTACCGCAACCGCGAGCGCGGGCCGCTGCATCATCCCGAATTCACCATGCTCGAATGGTATCGGACCGGCGAAAGTTACGAGAGCCTGATGATGGATTGCGTGCGGATTCTGGCGCTCGCCGCCGAGACGGTGAAGACCGACAAGCTTGGCTATCGCGGTGCGGCGAGCGATCCTTTCGCCGGGCCGGAACGCCTGAGCGTCGCCGAAGCGTTTGGACGCCACGCCGGCATCGATCTTCTCGCCTCTGTCGCCGCCGACGGTTCGACCGATCGAGCACATCTGGCGGCCGAGCTCAGGCGCGTCGGCATGCGTGTTGCCGATGACGATGGCTGGGCCGATCTCTTCAGCCGGGTGCTGGTCGAAAAGATCGAGCCGCATCTCGGCTTCGGCCGCATCACCATTCTCGACGAATATCCGGTCTCTGAGGCGGCCCTTGCCCGCCCATCAGCCCGCGACCCGCGTGTTGCCGAGCGTTTCGAGCTCTATGCCTGCGGCGTCGAGCTCGCCAACGGCTTCGGCGAGCTCACCAACGTCCCCGAACAGAAGCGGCGGTTCGAGATCGAGATGGCCGAGAAGATGCGGGTTTATGGTGAGACCTACCCGATCGACGAGGATTTCCTGGCGGCCCTTTCGTCGATGCCCGAGGCAAGCGGCATTGCGCTCGGTTTCGACCGGCTGGTCATGCTGGCGACGGGGGCCTCGCGCATCGATCAGGTGCTCTGGGCGCCGGTTGCGGAGTATGGGCGATGAACGCCGTCAAACCGATCAAGACAGTCGATGATCTTCTGCAGGCAGGGCTGGCCACGCCCGGCGACCGTGCCATGTTGGACGCGGTAGCCGCACGTTACGCGATCGCGCTGACGCCGGTTGTGGCGAGGCTGATCGATCGCGCCGATCCTGATGATCCGATCGCACGGCAATTCGTGCCCGATCCGGCCGAGTTGACGGCCGCAACCGGGGAACGCGCCGATCCGATCGGTGATCATGCCCATAGCCCCGTCGAAGGCATCGTCCACCGCTACCCCGATCGCGTATTGCTCAAAGCTGTGCATATCTGCCCCGTCTATTGCCGTTTCTGCTTCCGGCGCGAAATGGTCGGGCCGCAGGGCCTCGGCACGCTCGATGCCGTCGCAATGCAGGCAGCCTTCGATTACGTAGCCGACCATCAGGAGATCTGGGAGGTCATCCTCACCGGCGGCGATCCGCTGGTGCTTTCCGCGCGCCGGCTCCGCGACATCATGGAGGCGCTGGCGGCAATCGCGCATGTCAAGATCGTACGCTTCCACACCCGCGTTCCCGTGGTCGATCCCGAAAAGATCGATGCAGCGCTGATCGATGCCCTGAAGGCGAGCGGCAAGACGGTCTATGTGGCGCTGCATGCCAATCATCCGACGGAATTGACAAGGGAAGCGCGCGCGGCTTGCGCCCGCCTGGTCGATGCCGGCATCGCCATGGTCAGCCAGTCGGTGCTGTTGAAAGGCGTCAATGACGACCCCGACGTGCTTGCCGAGCTGATGAAGGCCTTCGTCGAGATCCGCGTCAAACCCTATTACCTGCACCATCCGGATTTCGCACCCGGTACCAGCCATTTCAGATTGACGATCGACGAGGGGCAGCAGATCGTCGCGGCGCTGCGCGGACGGATTTCCGGGCTTTGCCAGCCGGCCTACATCCTCGATATCCCCGGCGGGCACGGCAAGGCCGTCATCAGCCAAAGCGTTATCCGGGCAACAGGCAAGGGATGTTATTCCGTCTCGGACTATCGCGGCGGCGAGCATTCCTATCCCCCCGCCGGTTGACGCAAAATGGCGCTTTGCGTGTCATTTTTGTACTCGTCGTGTGCCACAGCGCCGCAAGCTTCGTCGTCGAAGTTCTATTAAATTGTTGATGTAGAATTGTAATTTCTGCTGCACCCGGGCCGATCGCTAAAATCCTAACTGTGAGTGCTAATCATATTTAACCCAACAAATTAGCGGAATGTTCTGTTTTCCCCACTAAAAGAACGCTCATGACAAGGCGATGAAACGCCGGTTCGGGATCATGAGAATCTTGGAGTGATGGGATGAATACGACAATCCGCGACCTCGTAGCCAAATTCGGCAAGCTTCCGACGTCGATCGACCAAATTGCCGACGATGCCGATCTTTATGCAGCAGGTCTGACGTCCTTTGCTTCGGTGCAGCTGATGCTCGGCATTGAAGAGGCCTTCGACATCGAATTTCCCGACAATCTGTTGAACCGCAAATCCTTCGCGAGCATCGCGGCGATCGCCAAAACTGTCGATCTCATCCGGGATGGCCGGAAGGTCGCCTGATGAATTTCCCCGTCAGGATCATGCAGGACGGTCTTGCCGCCAGGGTGGCTCGCGTCGCCGAAATCGCGGCCAAACATGCCGATGCCGTCGACGCCGAGGGCCGTTTCCCACGCGAAGCCGTAGACGCCATGAAGGCCGAGAGGCTGCTCGGCATTCAGGTGCCGCACCATCTCGGCGGTGAATCGGCCTCGATCACCGAGATCGCCGAATTGTGCTCGATGCTCGGCCAGGCTTGCGCGGCAAGCGCCATGGTTTTTGCCATGCACCACATCAAGCTGTCGAGCCTTGTCGAACACGGCAGCGACAGCGAATGGCATTGCCATTTCATGCGCAATATTGCTGGCGAGCAACTGCTGATCGCCTCCGCCACCACCGAGGGCGGGATCGGCGGCAACCTGCGCAACAGTATTTGCGCGGTCGAAGTCGACGGCGATATCTGCAGCCTCGAAAAGGATGCCACCGTCATTTCCTACGGTTCGCATGCTGACGCCATCCTCATCACTTCGCGCGCCCACCCGCAGGCGGCGTCCTCCGATCAGGTGCTGACAGCCTTCCTCAAGGACCAGTACACGCTCGAAAAGACCCACGTCTGGAACACGCTCGGCATGCGCGGCACCTGCTCCGACGGCTTTCTCTTCAAGGGACAGGCACCGGCCCATCAGATCCTGCCGAAGCCATTTGCCGAGATTGCTGCGCAATCCATGCTCGCCTCGTCGCATCTGTTGTGGAGCGGCGTCTGGTATGGCATCGCGGTCGATGCGGTCGCGCGGGCCCAGTCCTTCGTGCGCGCCGCCGCCCGCAAGGCGCCTGATGCCCAGCCGCCCGGCGCGCTGCGTCTCGCCGAGGTTTCCAACCTTCTGCAAATGGTCAAATCCAACGTGGTTGCCGGCCTGAAGGCTTATGAACATGCCAAGGCCGATCCCGACAGGTTGTCGTCGATGGGCTTTGCCGTGGCGATGAACAACGTCAAGATCGCCTCTTCCGAGACGATCCTGGAGATCGTCAACCATGCTATGCTGATCTGCGGCATCATGGGCTACAAGAACGGTACGCCCTTCAGCCTCGGACGGCACTTGCGCGACGCCCATTCCGCACAGCTCATGATCTCGAACGACCGCATCCTCGGCAATACGTCGAGCATGCTTCTGGTCCATAAGCAGGACACTAGCCTACTGGGGTAACAGTCATGGATATGCAGACTTCGTTTCTCGACCGGCTTTTCGAAGCCGGCCTGCTGATCGATACCGGCATCGACGGGCTCTATGGCCGCAGCGGCCAGTTCGAAGAGGTGATCGCTGCCTTCGAGCGCCTTATCGACAAGGTCGGCGGCGCCGATGGTGCGGAAGCCATGCGCTTTCCTCCCGGCATGAACCGTGCCTTCTTCGAAAAAAGCGGCTACATGAAGAGCTTCCCGCAGCTGGCGGGCACCGTGCACAGCTTCTGCGGCAGCGAACTCGACCATGTCAGCCTGCTGCAATGCATGGAAGTCGGCGAGGACTGGACGAAGGGGCAGGAAGCCACCGACATCGTGCTGACGCCGGCTGCCTGCTATCCGCTCTACCCGACAGTCGCCAAGCGCGGCAATCTGCCGAAGACCGGCGGCCTCTTCGACCTGCAATCCTACTGCTTCCGCCACGAACCGTCGAAGGATCCGGCCCGCCAGCAGCTCTTCCGCATGCGCGAATATGTCTGCATGGGCAGCGAGCAGCACGTCACCGATTTCCGCCAGCGCTGGATGGATCGCGGCGTCGAGATGATGAAGGCGGTCGGTCTCGAGGTAACGATCGATATCGCCAACGATCCGTTCTTCGGCCGCGCCGGCAAGATGCTCGTCAACAATCAGCGCGACCAGAACCTGAAATTCGAACTGCTGATCCCGATCACCTCGGCCGCCAATCCCACCGCCTGCATGAGCTTCAACTATCATCAGGACGCATTCGGCACGAAATGGGGCCTCAACCTCGAAGACGGCAGCGTTGCGCACACGGCCTGTGTCGGCTTCGGGCTCGAGCGCATCGCGCTTGCCCTGTTCCACCATCACGGGCTCGACGTGAAGCAATGGCCGGCCAATGTGCGGAAAGCGCTGTGGGGCTGAGCTACTCGATGACATCGGTATTCCCGGGGACCAGCCCGGAAACCTATCGGCAGCACGCGCTGCATTCCAGCGAGCGCGCCTGGCCGGAAACCAATTGTTACGTCGACCTGTGGATCGAGGTGCTGGCGACGTCGGGGGCAGCACCCGAGGCGATGCTCGGTTTCACCCTGGCGCAGGATTTCGAAGGCGACCAGTTCACCTTCTTCAAGGTGCCACTCGAGGATCTCGAGACGCTTTATGGCATCCGCGCGACCGAGCTTGCCATCTATGACCGGGTCGAGCGGCATGTCGAAGTGCAGATCGCCCGGAGCCGTCTCTGCCTCATCGAGATGGATTCCTTCTATATGCCGGATACGCGCGGCACCGCCTACCGGCAGGAGCACGGCAAGACCACGGTTGCCATCAACCGGCTGGACGTTGCGGCAAAACGGGTCGAGTATTTCCACAATGCCGGCTATTTCCACCTCGAAGGCGAGGATTTCGACGGGCTGTTCCAGCTGCAGCTGACGGAGAACGACCCGCCGTTCCTGCCTTATGCGGAATTTGCGCGATTCCCGGAAAAGCCCGCCGACGAAGCGCACCTGCGCGCGACCGCACGGCGGCTTGCCGGGGTTCATTTCAACAGGCGGCCCAGCGAAAATCCTATCCGCGCCTTCGCCGCCGTCTTTCCGCAACAGGTGGAAGCGGTGGCTGAGCGGCCGTTCGGCTTCTTTCACAAATATGCCTTCAATACGCTTCGCCAGGTCGGCGCCAATTTCGAGCTGGCGGCCGATTACCTGGCGTGGCTCTCCGCGGATGAATTCGCCGGCGCCGCCGCCCATGCCAGGCGGATTTCGGACGCTGCGAAATCCGTGCAGTTCCAGCTTGCCCGCGCCGTTGCCCGCCGGAAGTTCGAACCGCTGCAGGCAGCCCTTGATCCGGCCGCCGATGCGTGGGATTTGATGATGGCATCGCTTGCAGAGCGAATCTGAGGCCGGAGATCAGACCATGCGGGGGCGTTTGGCAAGCATCGGAGCCGAGGAAAGCTTGCTTTCCGAAGGCTGGAACCTGGTCCTGACGGAACCGGATGCCTGTGCGGTGCCGCACGACATTCCGCTCTCCGCGCAGTTCATTCCCGCACCCGTTCCCGGCACCGTCGCCGCCGCACTCGAAAGAGCCGGGCTCTTCGACCGGGAAAATCCGGAGCCGCTGAACACCAGGGACGCCTGGTATCTCTGCCGCCTCTTCGATGCCGAGCCCGGCGACGCGATCTTGCGTTTCGAGGGGCTGGCGACGCTGTGCCATGTTTTCCTGAACGGCCAGGAGATCCTCTTTTCCGAAAGCATGTTTACGGCGCACGAGATTCCGGTGACGCTTTCGGGCGGCGACGAGCTGGCGCTCTGCTTCCGGGCGCTCGGCCCGCGTCTGTCGGAGCCCGGCCCCCGCGCGCGCTGGCGGCCGCAGATGATCACGCCGCCGGGCTTGAAAAATTTCCGCACGACGCTGCTCGGTCATATGCCGGGCTGGTGTCCCGATATCCACGCGGTCGGCCCATGGCGGCCGATATCGCTGGTGCGGCGCAATCCCGTCTCGCTCGACAATGTCTCCATCCGCGCTGTCTTGGATGAGAGCGGCGTCGGCCGGCTCAGCGTTTCCCTGCACAATAATGCCGACAATCCTTCGATGCTGCTGCGCTGCGGCGGGATGGAACAGCCGTTCGAGAAGGTGGGCGACCATCATTACTCGGCTATCCTCAAGCTTGCCGACATCGAAGCCTGGTGGCCACATACGCATGGCGTTCCCCGTCTCTACGAATTGACGCTTGTTTCCGACGGCGCCGACTACTCGCTCGGCAGCACCGGCTTCCGGCGCATTGAGGTCGAGCGCGGCGTTGACGGCGATGACTTCGCGCTTCTCGTCAATGGCGAGCGCGTCTTTTGCCGCGGCGCGGTGTGGACGACAGCGGATATCGCGCGCCTGCCGGGGGGACGAGCGGACTACGAACCGTTCCTGCGGCTTGCCGCCGAAGCCGGCATGAACATGATCCGTATCGGCGGCACGATGACCTATGAGACGCCGGATTTCTTTGCGCTCTGCGACGAACTCGGCCTGCTCGTGTGGCAGGACTTCATGTTCGCCAATTTTGACTATCCGCGCAACGACAAGACCTTTCTCGGTCACGTGCACGCCGAGGTCGAGGAAATGCTGCACGGCGTTCAGGCATCGCCTTCGCTGGCGGTGCTCTGCGGCGGCAGCGAGATCCACCAGCAAGCGGCCATGCTCGGCCTGCCGATGGAATTCTGGAGCGGGCCGATCACCGATGAGATCATCCCGGCAATCATTGCGCGCATGCGTCCCGACGTGCCCTATGTCCCGAACTCGCCCTATGGCGGCGCACTGCCTTTTTCGCCGAACGCCGGTGTCGCGCATTATTACGGCGTCGGCGCTTATATGCGGCCGATTGCCGACGCCCGCCGCGCCGAGGTGCGGTTTGCCTCCGAAAGCCTCGCCTTTGCGCATGTGCCGCAGCAGAGGACGCTGCATCGTCATCTTGATGTGCCGGCCGTCCACAGTCCGCTCTGGAAGGCGCGCGTGCCGCGCGACCGCAGCGCATCGTGGGATTTCGAGGACGTTCGCGACTTCTATCTGGAGCTCTTTTACGGCTTCGATCCGGCCCGGTTGCGCCGCGAAGATCCGGAACGTTATCTCGATCTCTCCCGCGCAGTCACCGGCGAGGTGCTCGAGGAAACCTTTGCCGAATGGCGGCGCAAAGGCTCCGGCTGCAGCGGCGCGCTCGTCTGGACGCTGCAGGACCTGCTGCCCGGCCCCGGCTGGGGTGTGATCGACTCAACCGGCGAGCCAAAGCCGGTCTGGTATGCGATGCGCCGTGCCTTCCGGCCGGTTCAGACTGTGTTTACCGATGAGGGAACCAACGGCCTCGATGTGCATGTCGTCAACGAGACCGAAGCTGCACTCGACGTGGAGCTCGAAGTCTTCTGCCTGCGCGACGGCAAGCAACAGGTCGTCAGCGGCAATACTGGCTTCAAGCTGGCGGCAAGGAGCGTGGAACGTTTTGCCTCCACCGCGCTCTTCGGCGCCTTCTTCGATACGACCTATGCCTTCCGCTTCGGCCCGCCGGCGCATGATGTGAGCGTGGCGCGACTGCGCTCACTCGCCGACGGCGCCATTCTTGCCGAAGGCTTCCACTTCCCCTCGGGACGCGGCAAAGCGCTTCACGATGCGGGCATCGAGGCATCGCTCGGCAAGGTTGGCGAAGATTGGTTCGTCGATCTCAGGACCGACCGGCTGGCGCAATCCGTGCATATCGACGTCGAAGGCTATCGGGCCGAGGATGATTGGTTTCATCTCGCTCCCGGTGCGGCGCGGCGCGTGCGGCTCCATAGGCTGCCCGGCACGGACAGTCCGCCGGCCGGCGACATCAGAAATCTCGGCAGTTCACATCGCCTCATGCTTCAGAGCTGATACCCCGCCAACGACAAAGCCGATGCATTGAGAGAGATCCGTGATTTGAGAACGATATACCGATTTCTGCGTGCCCATGCCCTGCAGCGGCTGATTCCACGCTCACGTGTCGCCTTCAATCCGCGCAAGCCGGTGGAAATCGCCGGCTATCTCTCGATGGCCGTCGGCGTCGGCGAGTCGGCACGGCTGTGCGCCGATGCGCTTGCCGCAGCGGGACGGGCGATATCGCTTTCGGACGTCAGCACGCATCCCGACGAAACATCCTTTGCGGCATGGAGGCCCTTGTCTCCGTCCACTGAAACACCGGGAAGCCGCATCTGGCATCTCAATCCGCCGATGCTGCCGCGCGCCATTCTGAAGAAGGGCGTGGCGAATTTCTCCCGGACCTTCAATATCGGCTATTTCGCCTGGGAGCTCGAAGCCGTCCCGGCGGAGTGGCGCAACGCGATGCGTTACATGAACGCCGTCTTCGTGCCTTCGGAATTCACCCGCCGCGCGATCGCGCCGCTGACCGCCGCACCCGTTATCGTGGTTCCGCATCCGGTCACCGAGAAGCCGGCCGCGGACGGCATGCGCGAGAAATTCGGAATCGAGAAGGACGCCTTTCTGGTCAGCTTCATCTTCAGTGCCGGCTCTTCGATCAACCGGAAGAATCCGCAGGCCGTCGTCGAAGCCTTCAGGATATTCGCCGCCGAAGTCCCAAGCGCCGTCCTGTTGATGAAGGCCAGTGGCGACATCGTCAGGGATCAGGGCCTGGGCGACCTGGTCGCCTCGGTCAAGGACGACAGCCGGATCAGGATCGTCACCGACAAGCTGTCGAATTCCGAGATCAACGGCCTTATCCGCTCGTCGGACGCCTATCTTTCACTGCATCGTTCGGAAGGCTTCGGGCTGACCGTTGCCGAAGCGATCATGCAGCTTACGCCGGTCATATCCACCGCATGGTCGGGCACGGCGGATTTCTGCGATCCGGACAATACATGGCTGGTCGACTCTCCGCTCATTCCGGTTGTCGACACCCATCCTGAATTTGCCGGGCTCGAAAACGCGGTCTGGGCGGATCCTTCTCCCCGGGCGGCGGCCGCCCACCTCAGGGAAATCTTACTTGCCCCCGAGCGGGCGCGCGATAAGGCGGAGAAAGCACGGGAATTCCTGCTGCGCTACCTCGCCGAGAACAGCTACGAGAAGGCACTTCACAGGCTGGCGGGGCTGCAAACCAACTAAGCTGAGGTCGCCACTCCGCTTTATTTTAATATTTTCGCATTAGAGATGGCGGGTGTGCGGCTTAGAGCATGTCACGCAGAACAGTGCAGCGATTTTGCCACATGCGGGAAAACAAAGAGCTAAAGCGCGTGGCGCGCGCTTCAGGCGATCCTGACGGATGGACAGATGTCGAAGGGTATTATCGCGAATTCGGTGATGAATGCGGCGGCGGGCATGCTGCTGCTGCTGACGGGCTTCGTTTCGTCGATCATAACCGCGCGGCTGCTGGGACCGGAAGCCAACGGCATCGTCGCCTTCTCGCTCTGGCTGGTGGTGACCGGCGCCTCGATCGCCGAGCTCGGCTCCAGCATCACGCTCCTGAAGACGCTGCCGCAGCTGTCGGCGGAAGGTTACGACGCACACCGCCGGCGGGGTTTTGCCGCCATTCTCGTCAGCTTCATGATGTTTTCGACCGTCGTGCTGCTGGCCCTCTACGCGCTGTTTTTCCTGACCTCCGAGGAGATGCACTGGGCCGAGACCGCGCCGTCCGTCGCGCTGGTCACCGGCATTCTGTTCTTCGTCCAGGCGATCGGATCCTTTGTCAAATTCTACCTGATCGGAGAGAAGAAGCTCGGCGCCTTCTTCCGGCTGACCGTCGTCGTCTCGATCGTCCAGCTTGCCGGCGTCGCTGTCGGTGCCGTCCTCTATGGCGTCCAGGGTGTTCTCATCGGTTACGCGCTCGGCCAGCTTGTCCTGTTTTTTGCCACGCTGCCCATCCTGCTTGCACGGCGCGACTGGTGCGGCGTGTCGCTGAAATACCTCGCCTCCTCCTCCGTCATCCTTTCGCTCCAGTTCATCATCGATTCCATCTTCCTCAACCGGCTCGAACTGCTGTTTTTGCAGCAGTTCTGGTCGGTGGAGATGGTCGGCTATTATGCAGTCGGCCTGTCGATCGCCAATATCGCATTGCAACTGCCGATCCAGATGACCGGCAGCCTGCTGCCCTATTACTCCGAACGGCGGCACAACAGCGACGATTCGACCTTGCCGGTCGAGGTCTTTGCCTCAGTCACCCGCAGCATGGCCTATATTGTGCTGCCGATGAGCCTCGGGCTTGCGGCGATCTCCAGCGAGCTGGTGCTGGTCGTGTTCGGCGAAGCGTTCGGCCGCAGCGGCACGGTGGTGGCGCTGCTGGCGCTGGTGGCGCCCGCCTATACCTTCATGCAGATTCTCAGCCTCTACCTCTTATCGATGGACAGAGCCCGAGCCCGCCTGAAAATCAGTGTGATAGGTGGCCTGGTGATGGTAGCGGGTTGTTTACTGATCGTTCCTAGGCTGGCGGCCGAGGGCGCCGCGCTGGTGCGCATCCTCGTCTTCGTTGCAATGTCGGTGATGATGATAAGACAAACAGGATTCGGATCTCAGCTTTCGGGTCTCTACAGAAGCCTGACGAAGGTGACGCTCGCCTCCGTGCTATGCGCCTGCGGAGCCATTTCCGTACTGGAATTTGTCCATGGTCCGGCCGGACTGGTCGGCGCGATCGTCGCCGGCACGTTCTGCTATTTCGCAGCGCTGCGGGTGCTGCGCGCCGTGCCGGCCGAAGATGTCGACGTCATGCGCTCCATTCTCGACAAGATGCCGTCCGCGCTGCGCAAGCCGGTCGGCCACGCCATCAATTTCATTGCGCCGGCGCTTCCCGGCGACCCCGATCGCGCCAAGGTCGCTCCCGGCGAGTTCTCGCTCGAACCGGCCGAAGGAGCTGGACGCAGCGCTGCGCTGCCTGTCGTCTTCGACGGTACGATCGGCCTGTTCATGCCCGAGAATGCCCGGGTGAAGAAGCGTTCGGCCGCCGTGCTCTTCGTCAGCCCCTGGGGTTTCGAGGAGATGTGCAGCCGCAAGTTTTTCCGCGTTGCGGCCGAGCATTTTTCGGATATTGGCGTGCCGAGCCTGCGCTTCGACTATCGCGGCACCGGCGATGCGCTGGATTTCGACGCGCTGCCGGCAAGGCTGGAAACCTGGGAAAATTCGATCCGCGCGGCGGCCGCCAAGCTGAAGACGCTCTCCGGCTGCGACCGTATTGTTCTCATCGGACAGGGCCTCGGCGCAACCCTTGCTCAGCGCATCGGTGCCTCGATCGACGGCGTGGACGGACTCGTCATGCTGGCGCCGGTGCTGAGTGGCCGGGCCTATCTACGCGAACTCAACATGTGGTCGAAGATCATCGATGCCGATCTCGGCCTCGGCAAGGAGCATGTCCAGACCGCCAAGGTGCAGATCGCCGGGCTCGTCATGCCCGAGGAGATCGCCGGCGAGCTCGGCAAGCTCAACATCGCCTCGCCGCGGGGTTTGGCGGCGTCCCGCTATCTGATCCTCGAACGTCCGGCCAAGGCCGACGATACCGGCTTTGCCGATGCGCTGAAGGCTCTTGGCGCCGAGGTCGAGCAGAGGGCTTTCGAAGGTTATGACGAACTCGTCACCAATCCGCTCTTCGCCAAGACGCCGATGGCTGTCGTCGCGCAGCTGACGACCTGGCTGGAGGGGGCCACGGTGGAGACGTCCGACGCCCCTTCGCCGGCAGAAATCGAGAACCCGCCGCTGGCAGGCGATGGGTTTGTCGAAATGCCTGTCCGTTTCGGAAGCTATGATCACCTGGTCGGCGTCGTCAGCCGGCCGCCCGGCGAGATCAAGGGCAGTGCCGTACTCTTCCTGTCGACGGCCTATGACCGGCATGCCGGCTGGGGCCGGACGACGGTTGATATGGCACGAGAGCTTGCACGCCAGGGCGTGGTTTCGCTGCGCTTCGATTCCGCTAATGTCGGCGACAGTCCGCCGCGGCCTGATGCGCCGGAGCAGGTGCTCTATTCCGATACGCAGACCGCCGATGCGGTCGCCTCGCTCGATCTGCTCGAAGGCATCGCCGCCGGCCCTGTGATGGTGGCCGGCCGATGCAGTGGCGGCTATGTCGCCTTCCGCGCCGGCGTCGCCGACGAGCGGCTGAAGGCCGTCGTTTCGATCAATCCCTTCGTCTATTACTGGGATCCGAAGATACCGGTGCGTAAGGAACACGTCGTCTCCGTTCCCCGCAGCCTCGATGATTACGGCCAGCGCCTGGCGCGGCTCGATACGCTAAAGCGGCTGCTGCGCGGCCAGGTGGATGTCGTCTCTGCGCTGCAGAACATGGTCATCGCTGCCGGCCGCCGCTTGTCGCCCTGGGTGGCGCCGCTGCTCGAACTGCTGCCTGACCGGCGTCATATCGCCCGCGAAGTCCGGCAGTCCTTCGCCCAGTTCGGCAGGCGCAAGGTGCCATTGACGCTGATCTACAGCGAAGGTGATGTCGGCCTCGATCACGTCTATTTCCACTTCGGACCGCGCGGCGCCAAGCTTTCCCGCTATCCGAACGTGCGGCTGCTGATGCTGCCGGATGCCGATCATAATTTGACGCCGCCGCAATCACGCAGGTTCGTGCTCGATGAGATCATCCGTCTCGCCAGAGCGTGACGGGATTTCAGGCTGGCAGGCTCAGATCCGCTCGCCAGCAACGACGTTCAGTGATCCATAGAGATCGATATAACGCCGGGCGACGATATCCCAGGAATAGCCGCGCACGGCGTCGACAAGCTCGGCGCGGACGACATCCGGTTGGCGCGCGAGCGTTTCATAGGCCGCTTCGATCATTGTCACGGCGGTCTCCGGATGGGTGAAATCGGCCAGCCTGATGACGGGATGCCGGCCGGCAAGCGTTGTAAAGGCGTCATTGGCATTCAGCACCGGCAGCAGGCCGGCGCTCATCGCCTCCAGCGCCACCAGGCCGAAACCTTCATACTCCGAGGCGGAGGCAAACAGCGAAGCCTCGGCCATGATGCGCCGGATGGCACCGTTGTCGGGAGAGACGTGCAGGGTGACGCGGCCGGAAAGGTTGCGGCCTTCGATGGCGGCTTCGACATCGGTCCGGCTCAGGTCGGATTCGGCGCCGACTATATCGAGATGCCATTCCGCATCGCGGCTCTGCAATACGGTCATCACGTCGAGCAGATGGTCCAGCCGCTTGTTCACCGAGAAGCGGCCGATGGTGACGATGCGGCGCCTTGGCCGCTGCGACGCGGTATCGGCGAACTTGCCGATATCGGCGCCGTTCTCGATCAGCATGCTGTCCGGCACGATCGCGGAAAACTGCTTGAGATCGGAGGCGCTGCAGCATACGACGCGCCTGTAGGCCAGTGCCGAAGCGCGGGTCAGCGTGCGGAACCAGATCTTCTTGATCGCCGCGTATTTGCGGGTGTGGAAGAAGCCGCCATGGGTGGTGACGATCATCGGCTTGCGATGCAGCGGCCGGCCCCAGGCGAGCGCGTCGAAGAAGAAGTCGATGGCATGGACATGCACGAGATCGGCATCGGCGAGATGGCGGAAAACCTCCGGCGCCAGCGGATAACGGCTGCTGCCCGACCACGGAATGCGCACCACCTCGATGCCGTCGATGTCTTCGCGCGCCGGAAGTTTATTCTTCGGTGCAGTAAACAGCGAATCGAGTGTTACGACGCGAATGCGATAACCGCACCGGACGGTTTGGCGGGCAAGATTGGCGACCACATCTTCCAGGCCGCCGCGATTTGGCAAAAACTGGCGCACGACATGGACGATCAGCGGCGCCGTTTCCAGCTGCGGCCTCTCGTGCACCCTGTCTGCCTCCATGATCGCCATTCTCCACCTATCGCTGCCCACGCCACCTCCTGTCGAGGCGGCCTTGTTATAGCAACGATGAGATATCTCAGGCGTTAACCCGCAGTTTCGGCGAGGTTCGGACAGGCGATTCTTCGCGAAAGGGTTAACCGCCTCTGACGGAAATGCTCTTTTTGTTTCACGCAATTCCCGGCAAAAGCGCTGCACACTTTTGCTGGAATTGCTTAGAACGCCTTGAAGGTCAACGTCGTCAGCGATCGGACGATGCCGGGAATATTGGCAATGTTGTCGTTGATGAACTTGCCGATATCCTGGCCTTCCTCAATGTAGACCTTCAGCAGCAGATCGTAGTCGCCGCTGGTGGAATAGAGCTCCGAAACCAGTTCGGTCTGGTAGATGGCATCGGCAACCTCATAGGTTTTGCCGGGGGCGCATTGGAGCTGGACGAAGATCGGCTTCATGGGATTTCCTGCAGAGGTTGTTTGACCGATATAATGGTCGAAAGCGCCATGGCGATGCAAGCCGTTCCTCACGCAGTCGGATTGGCGGCGGCTTCCGCGACGATCCAATCGCGAAAGGCGGCAAGCGGCGCATAGTCGGCGCGCTCGCGCGGAAAGGCGAGATAGTAGCGCTCGCGGCTCTCCATCTCCAGATCGACGGCGGCGACGAGATCGCCGCGCTTGAGTTCCTCCTGCATCAGGAATGTCGGCAACAGAGCGACCCCGAGACCGGCGATCGCCGCCTGTGCGGCGGTGGCGAACTGGTCGAAGAGCATGCCATCCACGCTTTCGAAGGAAACGCCGTTGCCGGCGAACCACTGCTCCCAGGCATCAGGGCGGGTCGTCAGATGCAGAAGCGGAACGGACAGTAGATCCTGCGGCCCGGCGATCGTGTATCGCTTGAGAAAGTCAGGGCTGCAGGCCGGCACCGTGCGCTCCGACATCAGCAAGGTCAGTTCCGCGCCCGGCCACTGCGGATGGCCGAAATGGATCGCGGCATCGATCGAATCGAGGCGGAAATCGAAGGGTGAAAGCCGGGTCGCCAGATTGATGGTCACACCGGGATTGGCGGCGAGGAAGCGCCCGAGCCGCGGCGCCAGCCAGCGCGTGCCGAAGGTTGGCAGGATGGCGAGATTGAGCGTGCCGCCATGCGGATTGGCGCGCAGGTTCAAAGAAGCGCTGGATATCCGCCGCAACGCCTCGCGGATTTCGCGGGCATAACTGTCGCCGGCCAGCGTCAGCCGCATGGTCTGGCGTTCGCGCAGGAAGAGCTCGACGCCGAGCTGCTCTTCCAGCGCGCTCACCTGGCGGCTGACGGCGCTCTGCGTCAGATCCAGCTCGCGTGCTGCCGCCGTGACGCTGCCGGTGCGGGCGACCGCCTCGAAGGCGGCGAGATGTGAAATCGACGGCAGAAAACGTCTTGAGCCAAGCATGATCATTCCATTTCAGAATGAGCTATTTCCGAAATAGCGATATTTCGGGCTTCGCAGCAATTGTAAAGAGTTTCATCCTGCAAGAACGGAATGAGCCGGAGTTTTCAAGATGCCGCAAACCTTCGTTTCCACTGACCGCATCCGTTCGCTTTTCACCGAGGCGATGTCGCAGATGTACCGGACGGAGGTGCCGCAATACGGTACGCTGATCGAACTGGTCGCCGATGTGAATGCCGGCTGCCTCGAACGCGATCCGGATCTGCGCGAGCGTTTGGTTCGCGCCGGCGAGCTCGAACGCATCGATGTCGAGCGTCACGGCGCCATTCGCCTCGGCACGGCGGATGAACTCTTCACCATCCGCCGGCTGTTCGCGGTCATGGGCATGCAGGCGGTCGGCTACTACGATCTTTCCGTTGCCGGCGTGCCGGTCCACTCCACCTGCTTCCGGCCGATCGACGAGGCCGCACTCAACATCAATCCGTTCCGCGTCTTCACCTCGCTGCTGCGATTGGAACTGATTGAAGATGAAGGGCTGCGCAACGAAGCAGAGGCCATTTTGGCAAAGCGGCGCATCTATACGCCGCGCGCCGTCGCGCTGATCGAGCGCCACGAGCAGAATGGCGGTCTGACGGAAGCGGAAGCAACGGAATTCGTCGCCGAGGCGCTCGAGACCTTCCGTTGGCACGGCGAGGCGACGGTCGGCGCCGAAACCTACAAGCGCCTGCACGACGCCCATCGGCTGATCGCCGACGTCGTCAGCTTCAAAGGCCCGCATATCAATCATCTGACGCCGCGCACGCTCGATATCGACGCGGTCCAGGCTCGCATGCCGGAACGCGGCATCACGCCGAAGGCCGTTATCGAAGGGCCGCCGCGCCGTCAATGCGATATCCTGCTGCGGCAGACGAGCTTCAAGGCGCTCGAGGAAGCGATCGCCTTTGCCGGCGAGGCGGAAGCAGTTCAAGGGACGCATACCGCCCGTTTCGGCGAGATTGAACAGCGTGGCGTGGCGCTGACGGCCAAGGGCCGGGCGCTCTATGACCGGCTGCTCGCCTCGGTTCGCGGCGAGGTGCAGGTCGGCGCCGGCGGCGCCAAGGCCGGCGCCTACGATCAGGAACTCGCCGAGCGTTTCAGGGCGCTGCCGGACAGCTGGGACGAGCTGCGCAGGCAGGGCCTGGCCTTCTTCCGTTATTCCGCCACATCAGCGGGCATTGCCGCCGCGGTCAACGGCGCGCTGGCTGGCGATCCGGAAACGCTGATAGCCAGGGGTCACCTTGCCTTCTCGCCGATCGTCTACGAAGACTTCCTGCCGGTCAGCGCGGCCGGCATCTTCCAGTCGAATCTCGGCACCGATCAGCAGCAGAACTATGTGACGTGCTCGAACCGCGACGCCTTCGAGGCCGCACTCGGCGCAACCGTTCAAGACGAGCTCGCGCTTTATGCCGAGCGCCAGGCCGCATCGCTGGATGCAGCGATGGAAGCGCTCGGCCTTGCGGGCCTGCAGTTGAAGACGGTTGCGTGAAATCCTCGCTTCAACGCTTCATCATATGGGTTAAACTACCGCGATTTCGTTCCGATCGGACTGAACCATGCTGAATGATCCGCGCTCCCACGGCCTCTGGGAAAAGACCGCAGCCGAACCGCCTGTTACCTCGCCTCTGGCAGGCGCGGTATCTGCCGATGTCGTCATCGTTGGCGGCGGTTACACCGGCCTCTCCTCTGCCCTGCATCTTGCCGAAGCCGGCTCGAAGGTGGTGCTGCTGGAGGCAAGAGAGATCGGTTTCGGCGGCGCGGGACGCAATGTCGGCCTGATCAATGCCGGCATGTGGGTGATGCCCGACGATCTGCCCGGCGTGCTCGGCCCGCTGCACGGCGAACGCCTGCTCGAGCTGCTCGGCAATGCGCCGAAGCTGGTCATGGAACTGATCGATAGGCATAGCATTGCCTGCGAACTCGAACGCAACGGCACGCTGCACTGCGCGGTCGGCGCGGAGGGGCTGAAGGAAATCGAAGCGCGCGCGGCGCAATGGTCGGCGCGCGGCGCGCCCGTGACGCTGCTCGATGCGGTGGAGACGGCGAAACGCATCGGCAGCGACGCCTATACCGGTTCACTGCTCGACATGCGCGCCGGAACGCTGCAGCCGCTGGCCTATGCGCGCGGCCTTGCCCATGCCGCTGTCAAGGCGGGTGTCGCGATCCATACGTCGAGCCCCGTCACCGCAACGGAGCGCAACGGCAGCCGCTGGACCGTGAAAACGGAAAACGGCGCGGTCAGCGCGGACTGGATCATCGTCGCGACCGATGCCTACAGCACCGGCCCCTTCGAGCAGGTGCGCAACGAACAGGTCTATCTGCCCTATTTCAACTTCGCCACCGTGCCGCTCGGCCACAATCTACGCCAGTCGATCCTGCCGGGGCGGGAAGGTGCGTGGGATACCAAGGACATTCTCTCCTCCTTTCGCATGGACCGGGCCGGGCGTCTCGTTTTCGGCAGTGTTGGAGCGCTGCGCAATACCGGGCTTGCCGTGCACAAGGGCTGGGCCAAGCGCGCCCTGAAGCGGCTCTTCCCCATGATCGGCGAGGTCGAATTCGAATGCGAATGGTACGGCCAGATCGGCATGACCGACAATGCACTGCCGCGCTTTCATAAATTCGCGCCCGGCGTGGTGGGCTTTTCGGGTTATAATGGCCGCGGCATTGCCCCCGGCACGGTTTTCGGCCGGACACTGGCCGAGCATATTCTCGGCCGGCTGTCGGAAGCAGATCTGCCGCTGCCCCTGACCGCGCCCACCGAACCGAGCTTCCGGGCGCTTAGGGAACTATGGTACGAAGCCGGCGCTCAGGTCGCCCACTTCGCCGATGCCCGCTTTTGAGAACCGACAAGCGCTTCCGAGAAGCGAAACTCGCTTCTGAGAATAACAAGATTGGAACCACGACAATGAATATCGCCGTCCTCGATCTCGCCACCGAAACCGCCAAGCTGCTCGCCGAACTCGGCGTCGACGCCGGCCGCTATCATGGCGGCACGCTTTCCGTCACCTCGCCGGTGACGGGCAAGGAAATCGGCAAACTGACAGAGCACACCGTTTCCGAGACGAAGGCGGCGATCGAAGAGGCGCACAAGGCGTTCCTCGAATGGCGTGTCGTTCCAGCACCGAAGCGCGGCGAGCTGGTCCGCCTGCTCGGTGAGGAGCTGCGTGCCGCCAAGACCGCGCTCGGCCGTCTCGTCTCGATCGAAGTCGGCAAGATCACCTCGGAAGGCCTCGGCGAAGTCCAGGAGATGATCGATATCTGCGATTTCGCCGTCGGCCTGTCCCGCCAGCTCTACGGCCTGACGATCGCCACTGAGCGCTCCGAGCACCGGATGATGGAAAGCTGGCATCCGCTCGGTGTGGTCGGCATCATCTCGGCCTTCAACTTCCCGGTCGCCGTCTGGTCGTGGAATGCAGCGCTTGCGATGGTCTGCGGCAATTCCACCGTCTGGAAACCTTCGGAAAAGACGCCGTTGACCGCACTTGCGGTGCAGGCGCTGTTCGAAAAGGCGCTGAAGCGCTTCGTTGCCGAGGGCGGCACGGCGCCGGCCAATCTCTCGACCTTGATCATCGGCGGCCGCGATGTCGGCGAGGTGCTGGTCGACCACCCGAAAATCCCGCTCGTGTCCGCTACGGGTTCCACGGCCATGGGCCGCGCCGTCGGCCCACGCCTGTCGCAGCGTTTTGCCCGCGCCATCCTCGAACTCGGCGGCAACAATGCGGCAATCGTCTGCCCGAGCGCCGATCTCGACCTGACGCTGCGCGGCGTCGCCTTCTCCGCCATGGGCACGGCCGGCCAGCGCTGCACGACGCTCCGCCGTCTCTTCGTGCATGAAAGCGTCTACGACCAGCTGGTGCCGCGTCTGCAGAAGGCCTACGGCTCGGTCACCATCGGCAATCCGCTCGAAGCGGGCACGCTGGTTGGACCGCTGATCGACGGCCAGGCCTTTGAGAAGATGCAGGCAGCACTTGGCGAGGCGCGATCGGCCGGCGGCAAGGTGACCGGCGGCGGGCGCGTCGACAACGGTTCGGCCGATGCCTTCTATGTTCGCCCCGCGCTTGTCGAAATGCCCGATCAGACCGGACCGGTCGAACACGAGACCTTCGCGCCCATTCTTTACGTGATGAAATACAGCGATTTCGACGCGGTGCTGGCCCTGCACAACGCCGTGCCGCAGGGGCTGTCCTCGTCGATATTCACCAACGACATGCGCGAGGCGGAAACCTTCGTCTCGGCGCGCGGTTCCGATTGCGGTATCGCCAATGTCAATCTCGGGCCTTCGGGCGCCGAGATCGGCGGCGCCTTCGGCGGGGAGAAGGAAACCGGCGGCGGACGCGAATCCGGCTCCGATGCCTGGAAGGCCTATATGCGCCGCGCCACCAACACGATCAATTACGGCAGCACGCTGCCGCTTGCGCAAGGCGTCAAGTTCGACGTCGAATAGGCGCAGTGACGAGAAAGGCGGCGTTCGCGCGCCGCCGCCTTTTCACTGCATTGGGATTTATTCCCTGAAAATATGAAATACTTGGTCAAGATATTGTGATGCTTTTTTCGTCGCAATCAAACTTGAAATAGCTAGTCAAGAAAAATATACGCCTCTTACCACCCTCGGGAAGCCCGGGTGACATTGCCATGGAGGTCAGCTTGACTATTGCTCTTAACCGTTTCTCCCACCTGCTGGCGCTTGCCGCTTCGCTTCTCTCCGCCACGACGCTGGCCGGCAGCGCCAGTGCGCAGGATGAAGGCCTCGTCGTCTACAATGCCCAGCACGAAAGCCTGGGCCGCCAGTGGATCGATGCCTTCACCAAGGAGACCGGCATCAAGGTGACCGTGCGCCAGGGCAGCGACATGCAGTTCGCCAACCAGCTCATCCAGGAGGGCGATGCCTCTCCGGCCGACGTCTTCCTGACGGAGAATTCGCCGGCGATGACGCTGGTCGACGGCGCGGGCCTCTTCGCCCCGGTCGAGAAGGATACGCTTGATCAGGTTCCCGATCAGTACCGCCCGGCCGACGGCATGTGGACCGGTATTGCCGCCCGCACCACCGTCTTTGCCTATGACAAGACGAAGCTTACCGAGGACAAGCTGCCGAAGTCTATGCTCGACCTCGCCGATCCCGCCTGGAAGGGCCGCTGGGGTGCGGCGCCCGCCGGCGCCGATTTCCAGGCCATCGTCGCAGCGCTGCTGCAGCTCAAGGGCGAAGACGCCACCAAGACATGGCTGAACGGCCTCAAGGACAACGCCACCCCCTACAAGGGCAACAGCGTTGCCATGAAGGCGGTCAATGCAGGCGAAGTCGAAGGCGCAATCATCTACCACTATTACTGGTTCGGCGATCAGGCCAAAACAGGAGAGAACAGCAAGAATGTCGGCCTGCACTACTTCAAGAACCAGGATCCGGGCGCTTTCGTCAGCGTCTCGGGCGGCGGCGTCCTGAAGTCCACCCAGCATATGAAGGAAGCCCAGGCCTTCCTGAAGTTCATCACCGGCAAGGCCGGCCAGGCGGTTCTGAAGGACGGCACGTCCTATGAATATGCCATCGGCAAGGACGCAGCCTCCAGCGACAAGCTGACGCCGCTCGCCGATCTCAACGCGCCGAAAGTCGAGGCTTCGACGCTGGACAGCAAGAAGGTCGTGGAGCTGATGACGGCCGCCGGCCTGATCTGACACTTCTGCCGCAGGCTTGCAGCAGCCAAAACTATTGCTTTTGGCTCAAGAAAACCTTAGGGCATGACGAAATCCGGCAACCGCCCTTTAAAGGCGGTTGCCTTCCTTTTTCAGCGTGTGAAGGCATCGGCCTTGCTGCAGGACAACAGATTGCTCGCATCCGGTACCGAGGCGCCGGCCGCGCCGGGGACCATGCGAATGGTTTTGCCGCGCGGGCGCATGCCGCACGCGTCCGTCGTTCTCCTTGCAACGGCGGTCGCTCTATTCAGTCTCGTGCCGCTCGGCTTCATCGGCTGGATCACCTATGATGTCGGCTGGGAAACCGTGAAGGCGCTCGTCTTCCGGGCGCGGGTCGGCGACCTCCTCATCAACACGGTTCTCTTGGAGTCGATCACCGTTCCGCTGTCGATCGCGCTGGCCGTGACGCTTGCCTGGCTGACCGAGCGGACGGATGTTCCTTTCGCCAGGCTGTGGGCCTGGCTCGCCATCGCGCCGCTCGCCGTGCCGGCCTTCGTGCACAGCTATGCCTGGGTCAGCCTCATTCCCGGCATGCGCGGCCTGCAGAGCGGCGTCTTCGTTTCGGTGATCGCCTATTACCCCTTCCTCTATCTGCCGGTCGCCGCAGCCTTGCGCCGTCTGGATCCGGCGATCGAAGATGCAGCGGCCTCGCTCGGCCTCAATCCCTGGCGTGTGTTCTTCCGCGCCGTCCTGCCGCAACTGAGATTCGCCATCTGCGGCGGCTCGCTGCTGATCGCGCTGCACCTGCTTTCGGAATACGGCCTGTTCGTCATGATCCGCTTCGACACGTTCGCGACGGCGATCGTCGACCAGTTCCAGTCTTCCTACAACAGCCCGGCCTCCAATATGCTCGGCGGCGTGCTCGTCGCCTGCTGTCTTTTCCTGCTTGGCCTCGAAGTGCTGCTGCGCGGCAACGAACGTTATGCCCGCGTCGGCGCCGGCTCGCCGCGTCCGGCCGACCGCCGGCGTCTCGGCTGGTTCATGGTGCCGGCCATCTCGCTGCCCGTCGTCCTGGCGGTGCTGACCCTCGGCGTGCCGCTTGTGACGCTTGGCCGCTGGCTCTATCTCGGCGGCAGCGAGATCTGGCGTATCGAGGTCGCCAGCGCCTTCGTGCAGACGATCGTGCTCGCCCTTGCCGGCGGCGTGCTGGCGACGGTTGCCGCGGCCCCGATGGCGTGGCTGTCCGTGCGCGCACCCGGCCGCTTGCAGCGGCTGCTCGAAGCCTGCCACTATTATGTCGGGTCGCTGCCGGGTGTCGTCGTGGCGCTGGCGCTGGTGACGATCACCGTGCGCCTGATGCTGCCGCTCTATCAGACTTTCGCAACCCTGCTCGTCGCCTATGTGATGCTTTTTCTGCCGCGCGCCATGGTCGGGCTGCGCACCAGCATCGCCCAGGCGCCGGTGGAGTTGGAGCGCGCCGCGATGGGCCTCGGCCGCACCCCCGGCCAGGCGGTGCGGCAGATCACCATGCGGCTTGCCGCGCCCGGAGCCGCCGCCAGCGTGGCGCTCGCCGCACTCGGCATCACCAATGAACTCACGGCGACGCTGATGCTTGCGCCCAATGGCGTCGATACGCTGGCGACGAAATTCTGGTCGCTGACCAGCGAAATCGATTATGTCTCTGCCGCCCCCTACGCCTTCATGATGATCGTGCTGTCATTGCCGCTCACCCTCACGCTCTATACGCAATCGAAACGGACCGCTGGCCAATGACGCTGCTTACGATCGAAAACATCAGCAAGTGTTACGGCCCGGTCCAGGCGCTGAAGGATATTTCGCTCGAAGTACAGGCGGGCAGCCGCACCGCCGTCGTCGGGCCGTCCGGTTCGGGCAAAACGACGCTGCTGCGTATCATTGCCGGCTTCGAGCAGGCCGACGCCGGCAGGGTGACCCTGGATGGCGACGTGCTGGCGGACGGTCCGGCCGCAGTGCCGGCCCATAAGCGCGGCATCGGCATCGTTTCGCAGGACGGAGCGCTGTTTCCGCATCTGAGCGTCGCCGAAAATATCGGTTTCGGTTTCGAGAAAGGGGCGGTGGATCGCGAGAAGCGCATCGTCGATCTGCTCGATATGGTCGAGCTCGATCGTGGCATGCTGGCGCGGCGCCCGCACCAGCTTTCCGGCGGCCAGCAGCAGCGCGTGGCGCTCGCCCGCGCGCTCGGCCGCAAGCCGCGGCTGATGCTGCTCGACGAGCCATTCTCGGCGCTCGATACCGGCCTGCGTGAAAACATGCGCAAGGTGGTGGCGCGCGTGCTGCAGGCGGCCGGCATTACCGCCGTTCTGGTGACGCATGATCAGGAAGAGGCGCTGAGCTTTGCCGATCAGGTGGCGGTCTTGAGGGAAGGGCGGCTGATCCAGGCCGGATCGCCGCAATCATTGTATCTGCATCCCAAGGATCGCGAGACGGCGCTGTTCCTCGGCGATGCCGTCTTGCTGCCCGCCATCATCCGGAACGGTCTGGCCGACTGCGCCCTCGGCCACGTCGCCGTCGACGACAGCCGGCAGGGCAAGGCGGAGATCATGCTGCGGCCCGAACAGATCCGTGTCATTGCCGATGAAAGCGATCGCGATCATGGCGGACGTGTCGTCGAGGTGGAATTCGGCGGCGCGGTCTGCACCGTTGCCGTTTCGCTTGACGGCGTCGCCCTGCCGCCGATCCGGATCAAGACCTCAAGCGTCGCGCTGCCGGCGCGCGGCGATCTCGTTCGCCTCGATATATCTGGCAAGGCGCACGTCTTCGAACGGTAATCAGCCGACCTTGCGTATCAGCTCTTCCGGCTCGATGCCTTCGAGCCAGCCGCCGGCAAAACCGGCGCGCTCGAGTCCGAGGCGGATGACCGGCGACTGCCGCATCAGTCTCCAGATGAAGTCGGAGCGCGCATTTTCGAGGGTCATGACGACAAGACCCTGGTCGATGCCGACAGTGCGGTCGTCGACCCAGCCCTCCGGCCGCTTGGTCTTGACCGTCGGATTGAAGCCGCCGGGAAAGCCGCCTTCCAAGAGCAGGTTCGGATAGCTGGTCAGAAGCGCCTTGGTGCCGTCGAGAGCCGCCTGCCGGTCATAGGGCAGGCAGGCGAGCGCCGCCCAGGGCGCAATCGTCCCGTCATCGGGACCGAGCGGCGCGCCGCGCGCGGCATAACCCAGAACCTTCGGCTGGCGGCCACCGCGCATGCGCCGTGTCGGCGGCGGGCCGTCGCAGGCGGAGAAGCCCCAGATATTCCTGTTATAGCCGACAAACTGGCCGGGATTGCGCTCGGCGTAATCCCGCTGGACATTGATGACGACCTGGGTGTTGCGGAAATAATCCCAGTTTCGCTCTGCCATCGGCTTGTCCTGAATGCCGCGGAAATCGATCCAGGCATGCGAGAAAAGATGGATGAAGAGCGGGCCAGCGTAGAGATAGGGCTGTTCACCGTGCATCATCCAGGAATAGCTCGACGTGAAGGTGTCGTAGCAGGATTGCGGGATAGGATGCGTCGGCGAGGCGAGCGCCAGGGCATAAAGGATGATCGCCTCATCGAAGCCGTGATAGCGCCAGCGCAGGAAGCCGGATGAAGGCTTCCACCCCATGGAGATGGTATCGCCCTTGTTCAGCGCCCAGCGCCAGTCGACGCGTTCGTAGATGAAGGTCGCGAGTTCCCGGATTTCGGTCTCCGTCTCGTTGTCTTCACGATCGAAATATTGCGCTGAGGTCAGGACGCCGGCGATGAGCAGCGCGGTGTCGATGGTCGAAAGCTCGCTGTTCCAGGCGCGGTTGCCGGTATCCATGTGCAGGAAATGGTAGAAGAAGCCGCGGTGGCCGGTCGCATGACGCTCCTCGCCTTGGCGTGCCTCAGCAAAGAAACGCAGCGTATTGACCGTTCTTTCGGCCGCTTCCTTGCGGGTGATCCAGCAACGTTCGACAGCAACGGGATAGGAGGAAAGGGCAAAGCCGACAGCCGCGATGCTCGCCGGCACGCCGCCGATCGAGGTATCGGCCACCAGGCCATTCTCGGGATTGGAATATTTCAGGAAATACTTGAATGCCGAATGCTGCAGCCTGTCGACCAGGGCTGCATCAATGTCTTCAATCCGTTGCAGCATAGGCTCCTACCCAACTGTTGCATCGCCCCATGCTTGATCATGGTGGCCGTCCCCGGGCAAATCAAACCCTTTTGATTCGCAAGGATAAGAGAACACAAACGGCGGGTATCGGTCGTTAACAATTATCGGTGAAATAATATCTAGCATAAGTCATATAAGCGGTGCAGCAAAAGAGGGGCGCTCGCGCCGCCGCGGCACAGCTTATCTCTTACAGTACTTGTCACCTCGCGCCACCCTGCAAGGCGGCCGCCTATGACCGATCGCATCGGCCCACATGCCCAGGCCTCGTGGTCGCGGAGACGTGCGGCAGCAACGTATACTCAACGTAAAGATCGCCGGCGCAGACCCTCGCATACGCTCATCGTGCCGTAGTCGCGCAGCATCAGCATAGCCGAAGTGCCGAGAATTTCAGGTCAGGCCGTAAATCCCGCCATCCCGAACATCCCTTTTGGGAAATCTTCTCTCGGTGGCTCGGTGAGACCTTAGGCCTGAGGTGACCGCGCAGAGAGGAAGACCTGCGGCTCGAAGGTAAAATCCCTTTCGAAAGGATAGGTTGGATGCTGTTTGCGCAGCCGCGGCAGGCGCTCGACGAACTGATCGACGACGCCCTCCGACAGCGCCATCAGGTTCGGATTGGCGATCATCGCCAGTTCCGGCGACAGATAACCCGATTTGACGACGATGATTTTGGCCGCATGCGGGTCGAGCCCGAGCCGGGTCAAGTCGGCGATATGGTGATAGGGCCGCCGCTTGGCCGACAGCACGAGATCGATGCCACCGAGCGAGACCACCGCCTGACGGTCTGAAGGATCAAGCGTTTCGTGCAGGAACTTGACGATGAAACGGGCAATGACCGGCTTGCTGCCTCGGGTATCGAGCGAAGCGCCGACGCTGAGTTCCAGCTCGCGACCCACCCCGGCAGCGTAACAGGCCTCGGTCGCTTGGCGATCGGCAATACCGGCAAAGACGACACCGGTGGCGTTTCTGGAAATCAACTCGGCCAGGACGTCGGCTCGATCGCCGACGCCGCCGCCGGTCGGGTTGTCGCCGGATTCGGCGAGCACGACAGGAGCCGTCGGGCTGGCGATGGCTCTCGCGACGCATTCTTCAACGGAGCCCGTCTCGCAACCGAAGACAAAGTCCTCGCGTGCATCCCAATAGGCCTGGGCAAGGCGCTTGGCCTCACGCTCGAGCACGTCGGGATCGGTACCGGTCATGATGGCGGCGGCCGTAGCACGCGGCTCATCGGCCCAGACGTAGCCGACCATCAGCGATGCATCCCAGACGCCGTCGATCGCGTCGATGTCAGGCAACATGGCATAGAGGCTCTTAGCCGGCTCATCGACGGTGCTGGTCCGCTCGCCGGGCAGCACGACCGGGATCGGCGCCCAGAGAACAAGCGGTCTTACCCCTGTTTTCAGGCTTTTCACCAGCATGGAGACCGATCGGCGCATTGTCTCCTCGACATCGATATGCGGCGCCGTGCGATAGGTCGAATAGATGTCGAGCGCATCGATGATGCGTTGGGTGACGTTGCCGTGCAGGTCGTAGCTTGCCGAAACCGTGCAATCCTCGCCGACCAGCGCGCGCGCCGCACCGATCCAGTCACCCTCGGCATCTTCCATGCCGTCCACATACATGGCGCCGTGCATGGCAAGATAGAGCCCGTCGAGCGGCAGCAGCGGTTTCAGCCGCTCGAGAAATTCGCGCTTGAACGCCTCATAGGTGGCACGCGAAACCGGCCCGCCGGCAATGGCGCGGGCATGGATCGTCGGCAGGAATTCCGCGTCATAGTCTCTGAGGAAGGCAAAGTAGGGCGACTCCAGCAGGCCCTCGCCGTGCAACACGCGAAAATCCCTCTCCTCGTTCAAAACGGGATTGTATGTGCTGCACTCGATATGAATGCCACCGACGGCGATGCGCATGAGAGACCTCGGTTGATATGGGAGCAATCAGGAAAACAGGGGTGACGGTGAACTGAGAGCGGCGATTCGGCGGTCGCGCCGCCGCTCTCCGATCCTGATGATAGTTCGCAAAACGAGCCAATCAACCGCAATAAATGACGAAATTCATTCGAGTCTCAGCCGGGATCCAGGACCGGATTGACCTTACGGAAGCTTCTCCGGAGGGCGCCATGGGTCACCGGGCGGGTAAAGTCGCTCACCACCGGCAAAGCGACCGCGACGTCGGCGTCAGCCGTGCGACATCGATCCGGCGCCAGCACTGGCTGTCCATCCGCGGATAAATCTCGGCTGTCCAAATCGGATTCTGCCGCAGTCGGCCCTGATAAGCGGCCGCAGCGTCTTGATCCGGATGACATTCGAACCAGACGAACACCGTTTCTCCCTCGCGAACCGGCAGCCGCGGGAAGCCGTTGCTGCGTCGCTCGGTCATGAACAGCGCGTCGATACGCGCACCGGCGCCCAGCATCGCCGGGAGCGCATTGTCGCGGAAGAACCCGGAGAAATCTTCTTCCGAACCGGGCGCCAGCGAACAGATATTCACGACGACCAACCCTTGCGCTCCGGCGCGCTCCGCCTCCTTATCCCTCGGCAGATTGTGCGCAAAAGGCAGAACACCCGCCACCGGCTTGAGCAGCAGGACATTGTCGGAATTGAGCATCGTCGCGTTCGCCGCGGCCCCGTGTTCTTTCCAGGCCGGGCCGCCATAGAAGGATGCAAGCGCCTCCGTCCTGGCGTCCATATCCTCGAATGAACGAACCCACACGAAACAATCGGGATCGTCGAGATCATGGAACTCGCCTGCGATGCGCATGCCGAGCGTCTCCTGGGGTTCAATAAATTCGCTGTCAAACAGACGAATCAGCGCCTCGCGGCGCCCGGGAAGAAGGCGATAGCGGCGAAGTTCGAAGATGGCGTGCGGGTTCATGGTTTTCCTGACAGGTCGATCGTCCTGTTTTTATAACGGGACAATTGACCTGTTTTGTCAAGCTGCTATGTTGGGTTGGTTGATCTGAGATGCCATGAGCGAAAACAAAAGAACCAACGACCCCAAAGGCGTGCGCCGCCGAATCGTCGATGCCGCCTATGACGCCTTTGTCACGCAGGGTTATCTTGCGACCGGCATGCTGGAACTGCGCGAAAAAGCTTCCGTGTCCGGCGGTGCAATGGCCCATCATTTCCCTGTGAAGCGTGACCTTGGCCTTGCGGTCATCCGCGATCGCGTCGCCGACGCGGTTCGGCAAACCTGGATTGAACCGTTGCGCGCATATGAGGACACGTGGGCCGCCATCGATCTGATTTTTAAAGACATCATTGCCGAATTGACGCAAAGGGACCGGGTTTCCGGCTGCCCGCTCAACAACATCGCAATGGAAGTCTCCGCGCATGACGCGGAGATGCGCGAGCTTGTCAGCGCCGTCTTCGGAGCCTGGCACGAAGCGCTGTCTGCAAGCTTCAAAGCGGATGTGAAGGCGAAGCGCGCCCAAGACCTCGATCCGCAGAAAACCGCAACGCTGGTCATTGCCGCCTACTCCGGCGCCATGGCGATGGCCAGGGCGCGCCAGGATGTCGGCCCGCTCAACGACTGCCGCACCGAACTGGCGGCGCTGCTGGCGGCAAAATACCGCCGCCCCTGCCCGACAATGATTTCGCAGAGACGCAAAAAACCGCATGCCGGTTCCCCTGAAGAATCGGAACCTGTGAGCCGGCATGAGCAATTTAAATAATGGCGGAGAGGGTGGGATTTGAACCCACGATACCCTTGCAGGTATGCCGCATTTCGAGTGCGGTGCATTCGACCACTCTGCCACCTCTCCGCAGTCTTGGTCGGCGCTTGTTCGGCGCGGGCGTTCTCATAACGAGCATATGACAGGTTGGCAAGCCGAAATCTCAAGCTTTTCCATCCTTTTGCCTTGACACCTTTCTGTCACTCGCGTATCCCGCATCCGCAATAGGAGTGGAGTAATCCGCCCCTTGCCCGCCTCGCGCTCGCGCGGGGTTTCACCGGCAGACCAGAGTTCCGGGCTAGTCCCCTGAAATCCCTGCTTAACCGAGACTGATAAAAAGACGGCCACCTGCTTCGTTAGCGGGGAGCGCCGGAACGAACATGAAAGGATAAAAAATGTTCGCAGTCATCAAGACCGGCGGTAAACAGTACCGAGTGGCAGCCAATGACGTGCTGACCATCGAGAAGCTCGAAGCTGCCGCAGGCGACTCCATTGAATTCACCGAAGTGCTCGTGATCGGCGAAGGCGCCGACGCTGCGATCGGTGCGCCCTTCGTCACCGGCGCCTCTGTCAAGGCAGAAGTCGTCGAACAGAACCGCGGCAAGAAGGTCATCGCCTTCAAGAAGCGCCGCCGTCAGAATTCGAAGCGTTCGCGCGGCCATCGTCAGCATCACACGGTCGTCCGTATCACGGACATCGTGGCTGCCAAGTAAGATCAACGGGACTAGGTTTAAAGGAGAACTCCAATGGCACACAAAAAAGCTGGCGGTTCCTCGCGCAACGGTCGCGATTCCGAATCCAAGCGCCTTGGCGTGAAGAAGTTCGGCGGCGAAGCCGTCATCGCAGGCAACATCATCGTGCGTCAGCGCGGTACGCAGTGGCATCCCGGTTCCAACGTCGGCCTCGGCAAGGATCACACGATCTTTGCACTTACCGCCGGCAATGTGGACTACCGAACGAAGGCCAACGGTCGCGTCTACGTGTCTGTCATGCCGAAAGCGGAAGCAGCGGAATAAGCCGGTAGCGCTCAAAAACAGCCGGCGTCTCATCGACCCGGCTGGCCGTACCAGGTTCAGTCCAGAAAACAGGGGAGATGGGGCGCCATCTCCCCTTTTTCTTTGTCCAAACAGGAGGACTGAACATGCAAGGCGAATTGTTGAGGGCAGACCAATCACGGTCTCCCCGGGAAGACCAGCGGTCTCCCATAGAACGGCTGAGGCCGGAGCGGTTAAGGACCGATTGCCCTGTCTTGTTATCGGAAAGGCTCGTCATGCGCGCGCCCCACGAAGAAGACATCGACGCCCTTGCCCATCTCGCCAACAACGCCAAAGTCGCCACCATGGTATCGCGTATGCCGCACCCCTATACCGCCAATGATGCCGCCGACTTTGTTTGGCGTACGCGAAATGGCGAGATTGGTAAGTGCGTCTATGCCATCACCAAAGCCGAAAACGGCGCCTTTATCGGCTGCTGCGGCGTGGAACCGCACACCGACGGCAAGACCGTCGAGATCGGCTACTGGCTGGGCGAGCCCTATTGGAACCAGGGTTATACGACCGAAGCCTGCCATGCCCTGGTCGATATGGTGTTCAGGACCCGTCAGGACGTCGACCAGATCGACGCCCGCTGCCGGGTCATGAACGTCGCCTCGCGGCGCGTCATCCAGAAGTGCGGCTTCCAGTTCCAGGGTTCGGGGCTTGCCGCCTCGCTGGCGCTCGGCAGCAACGTGCCTGTGGAATGGTACAGGCTCGACCGCAAGACCTGGATGTCGCTGAGAAGCTGGGGGAACATCGCATGAGCACGACCGCGCTGCAGAGGCCGGAATTGAAGTCGATGATGCCCGGCCCCGCGCCTGTCATCTCGACATCACGGCTGACGCTCCGCCCCCACAGGCTGAGCGATGCGCCGGCGATCGCGGAATCGCTTTCCGATTTCGCGGTCACGCGCATGTTGTCCCGCGTTCCCGCGCCCTTCGACCGGCAGGATGCGCTGGACTGGCTGATCCCGGTCACTTCGGGGACCCTGCCCGACTGGCCCTTGGCGATCACCGGTCAGGATGATGTCCATATCGGCAACGTCTCGATCGAGCTGCGCCACGGCCGCTGGCACCTCGGCTACTGGCTGAACCGCTACTACTGGCGGCGCGGCTATATGAGCGAGGCGGTGGCGGCGATCATCGAGCGCTTCTCGCGCCGCATGCCGGAGACGCCGATCCATTCGGGCGTCTTCGCCGACAATCCGGCGTCGCTGCGTCTGCAGGAGAAGCTGGGTTTCCGCATGACGGGTTGCGGCGAAATCTATTGTTTCGCCCGCAATACCATGGTGTCGCACATCGAAACCGTACTGCAGCCGGGCATGCTGCCATCGCGGAAGGTGGCCTGACGGAGCATGATGCCGAAAAGTGTGAGCGGCTTTCGGACAACATGATGCTCTCATACAAATCGAGAAATGGAGACGCCGCCACCGGCGGCGCCTCGTCAATCGCCGATCTCGACCCAGAGCGGGAAATGATCGGAGCCGACGGATTGCGTATCGATCCGGGCAGATTTCAACCGGCTCACGAGGCCGCAACTGACGAAGCAATAATCGAGATGCATGCGTTTGCCGTGGTCCTCTGGATCCATCCAGCTGTAGCTATCGGGGCGGTAGGTTTCGAGCGCCGCAAAGGCGTCCACCGGCGTGCCGATCCGGGCGACCCGGCCGTAATAACCGCCGGCAGCGCCGGCAAGCGCGCAATATTCCGGCGATTCCGGCTCCATGTTGAAGTCGCCCAGAATGACGTAATCCTCCGGCAACGGCGGCTCCGGCAGGTCGAATTCGGCCGCCCCCGTCAGCGACCCGCCCTCCTGGACGAAAGCGTTGATATGCGCGTGCAAAAATTGCAGCTGGCGGATGCGTTCGTCGGGAGAGACGTGGTCGAGATGGACGGAGTAGACGCGGAACGCGCCCCCGGGCATTGTGATGACCGCCTCGGTCGCGCCGCGCTGCGGGTTGATCTTGCTGAGCGTGCGGCTGCGCGGCAGGAGCAGCGTCCGGGTCGAGGCGATCGGCCAGCGCGACAACACCATATTGCCGAACTGAAAGCGCGTGCCGGGGGCCGGCGCAGGCGTGCCTTGATCAGGCTCGACATGCATGTCACAGGCCGGGCCATAGACCCAGAAATAGTCGGGAAAGAGGGCTGCAATATCGGCGACCATGTCGGCAAAACCGTTGCGCGAGAAGCCGCGGGTCACCTCCTGCAGCGCGATGACGTCGGCACCTTCGAGGCTCCGGGCAATGCGCGGGAGATCGTATCTGCCGTCGAGACCGAAGCCGTACTGTATGTTATAGCTCGCAAAATTCACGATAATCTTTGACCTCCGTCGGAACCGCCTATATCGAATGGGCCAAGACGGGCCGTCCAACTGCCACCGGATACTGGAACTAAAATGAAATTTCTCGACGAAGCAAAGGTCTATATCCGATCCGGAGACGGCGGCGCGGGCAGCGTCTCCTTCCGGCGCGAGAAATTCATCGAGTTCGGCGGCCCCGATGGCGGTGACGGCGGACGCGGCGGCGACGTCTGGGTGGAAGCCGTCAACGGCCTCAATACGCTGATCGATTTCCGCTATCAGCAGCATTTCAAGGCGACGATCGGCACCCATGGCATGGGTAGGAACCGTACCGGCGCCAACGGCAGCGACGTGACGCTCAAGGTCCCCGTCGGCACGCAGATCTTCGAGGAAGATCGGGAAACGCTGATCTGCGACCTCACCGTCGAAGGCCAGCGTTACTGCCTCGCCCATGGCGGCAATGGCGGCTTCGGCAACGCCCATTTCAAGACCTCCACCAATCAGGCGCCGGATTGGGCCAATCCCGGCCTGCCCGGCGAGGAAAAGACCATCTGGCTGCGCCTGAAGCTGATTGCCGATGCCGGCCTGGTCGGCCTGCCCAATGCCGGCAAGTCGACCTTCCTGGCATCCGTCACCCGCGCCCGGCCGAAAATCGCCAACTATCCCTTCACCACGCTGCATCCCAATCTTGGCGTCGCCACCATCGACGAACGGGAATTCATTCTGGCCGACATTCCCGGCCTGATCGAAGGCGCCCATGAAGGCGTCGGCATCGGCGACCGCTTCCTCGGCCATGTCGAGCGCACGCGCGTGCTGCTCCATCTCGTCTCCGCCCAGGAAGAAAAGGTCGGCAAAGCCTACAAGACGGTCAAGCACGAGCTCGAAGCCTACGGCAACGATCTCACCGACAAGCCGGAGATCGTCGCACTGTCGCAGATCGACGTGCTCGACGATGCCGAACTGAAAAAGAAGACGAAAGAGCTGGGCAAGGCCTGCGGCAAGACGCCGTTCCAGATTTCAGCCGTCACCGGCAAGGGTATGACTGAGGTCCTGCGGGCACTGCGCGACATCATTGTCGAAGAAAATGCCGAGGATAAGCCGGCCAAGGTGCCGAAGCTCAGGCATCGTGACATGGTCGTCAGCGATGAGGACGAGGGTCAGGGCGAGGATGAGGCCGATGACCAGCCGTAAGCCGCTTGGCCGCTACCGCCGCATCGTCATCAAGATCGGCTCGGCCCTCCTCGTCGACCGCAAGGCCGGGCTGAAAAAGGCCTG
Source organism: Rhizobium binae (assembly GCF_017357225.1). Lineage (NCBI taxonomy): Bacteria > Pseudomonadati > Pseudomonadota > Alphaproteobacteria > Hyphomicrobiales > Rhizobiaceae > Rhizobium > Rhizobium binae. The sequence goes on from NZ_CP071604.1 coordinate 4,453,128, forward strand.
GCTCGACGCCATGTGCGCCGACATTGCGGGGCTGAAGGCCAAGGGGACCGATGTGCTCGTCGTTTCCTCGGGCGCGATCGCGCTCGGCCGCTCGGTGCTCGACCTGCCCTCCGGCGCGCTGAAGCTCGAGGAGAGCCAGGCGGCCGCCGCCGTCGGCCAGATCGCGCTCGCGCGCGCCTGGTCGGAAAGCCTGTCGCGTGACGAGATCGTCGCCGGCCAGATCCTGCTGACTCTCGGCGATACCGAAGAGCGCCGCCGCTATCTCAACGCGCGCGCCACCATCAACCAGCTTTTGAAAATCGGCGCCGTGCCGATCATCAACGAAAACGACACGGTCGCGACCAGCGAAATCCGCTATGGTGACAATGATCGCCTGGCCGCCCGCGTCGCGACGATGACCGGCGCCGATCTGCTCATTCTTCTCTCCGACATCGACGGCCTTTATACTGCGCCGCCGCACCTCGATCCGAATGCGACCTTCCTGGAGACGATCGCCGAAATCACCCCTGACATCGAAGCGATGGCCGGCGGTGCGGCTTCCGAGCTTTCACGCGGCGGCATGCGCACCAAGATCGATGCCGGCAAGATCGCCACGACATCGGGCTGCGCCATGATCATCGCCTCCGGCAAGACCGACGGCCCGCTGTCGGCAATCGAAAACGGCGCCCGCTCCTCCTGGTTCGCCCCGTCGGGCACGCCGGTGACCGCCCGCAAGATCTGGATCGCCGGACAGTTGCAGCCGGCCGGCGAACTGCATGTCGATGACGGCGCCGTCACCGCGCTCGGCGCCGGCAAGAGCCTGCTTCCGGCCGGCGTGCGCAGCGTTTCCGGCCTCTTCAGCCGTGGCGATACCGTGGCGATCGTCGGCCCCGAAGGTCGCGAGATCGCCCGCGGGCTTGCCAGCTACGATGCCGAGGACGCCCGTCGGATCGCCGGCCGCAAGTCGGCCGAGATCGAGGCCATCCTCGGCTATGCCGGACGCGCCGCCATGGTCCATCGCGACGACATGGTAATGAGCGCACAGCTCAGACAGAAATCGGAAAGGCAGAAAAAGGACGCGGCCCATGCTTGATACTGTTGCGCTAAGCCCTGACATTGACGTGCTGATGAACGACATCGGCCGCAAGGCGAAGGCTGCCGCGCGACCGTTGGGCTTTGCCTCCACCGATGCAAAGAACCGCGCCTTGCATGCCATGGCCGATGCAATCGTGGCCAACAGCGCCCATATTCTTGACGAGAATGCCAAGGACCTGAAGGACATCGAAGGCAGCGAGACGCTCGCCTCCTTCGTCGACCGGCTGACGCTGAACGACAAGCGCATCGCCGAGATGGCCGAGGGGATTCGCGCCATCGCCGCCCTTGCCGATCCGGTCGGCGAAATCATCGCCGCCTGGGACCGGCCGAATGGTCTGAAGATCGAACGTGTCCGCACGCCGCTCGGCGTCATCGGCGTCATCTTCGAAAGCCGGCCGAATGTCACGGCCGATGCCGGCGCCCTCTGCCTCAAGGCCGGCAATGCCGTGATCCTGCGCTGTGGCTCGGATTCGCGCCGTTCATCGCAGGCTATCCATGCCTGCCTTGTCGACGGCCTGAAGGCGGCAGGACTTCCAGAGCATGCTATCCAACTTGTTCCGGTCACCGACCGCGCCGCCGTCGGCGCCATGCTGCGCGGCCTGGATGGCGCGATCGACGTCATCGTGCCGCGTGGCGGCAAAAGCCTGGTGGCCCGCGTGCAAAGCGAGGCCCGTGTGCCGGTCTTTGCCCATCTCGAAGGCCTTTGCCACATCTATGTCGACGCCTCCGCCGATATCGAGATGGCAAAGAAGATCGTCGTCAATGCCAAGATGCGCCGCACCGGCATTTGCGGCGCGGCCGAAACCCTGCTTGTCGACGGGGCCGCGATCGGCACGCATCTGACGCCGCTGCTCGAGGTTCTCACCGAAGCTGGCTGCGAGATCCGTGGTTCCGCGACGGTGCTGAAGGTCGCCCCCGGCGTCAAGTCGGCGACCGAGGAGGACTGGACGACCGAATATCTCGACTCGATCATTTCTGTTGCCGTCGTCGACGGCATATCGGGCGCGATCGCTCATATCCAGAAATATTCCTCGAACCACACCGAGGCCGTGATCGCCGAGGACCCCGCGGTGGTCGAGCGTTTCTTCACCGAGGTCGATTCGGCGATCCTGCTGCACAATGCCTCGACGCAATTTGCCGATGGCGGTGAGTTCGGCATGGGCGCGGAGATCGGCATCGCTACCGGCAAGATGCATGCGCGCGGCCCCGTCGGCGTCGAGCAGCTCACCTCCTTCAAATACCGGGTGCGCGGTGCCGGACAGATCCGACCTTGACGTGACGACGGAAAATCTGGATCGGCGCTACCTCCGCATGCCGCACAGCGAACGCGGCATGGTCGTCGGCCTGTTCGGCGGTTCGTTCAATCCGCCGCATCAGGGCCACGCGCTCGTTGCCGAGATCGCCATCAAGCGGCTTGGCCTCGACCAGCTCTGGTGGATGGTAACGCCGGGCAATCCGCTGAAGAGCCGCAACCAGCTCGCACCGCTTGTCGAACGCATTGCCGAAAGCGAGCGTGTGGCTGCCGACCCGCGCATCAAGGTCACCGCTTTCGAACAGACGCTCGGCGTCAGCTACACCGCCAATACGCTGGCCCGCATCAAGGCCCGCAATCCGCATGTGCATTTCATCTGGATCATGGGCGCCGACAGCCTGCAGACCTTCCACAAATGGCAGAAGTGGCAGGAGATCGTCTGCACTTTCCCGATCGCCGTGATCGACCGCCCGGGCGCCACACTCTCCTATCTCTCTTCGAAGATGACGCGGACCTTCGATTTCGCCCGGATCGACGAGGATGACGCGCGCGCCCTTTGGAAGAAGCAGGCGCCGGCCTGGACCTTCATCCACGGACCGCGCTCCGGCCTGAGCTCGACGGCAATCCGCAACGGTTCGCTGCCGGGCGCAGTCAAATAGGCTGATCTTCAAGAAAATCCCAGAAACGAGAAAGCCCGACGGGGGAGGAGATCCGTCGGGCTTATAAACTCGATCGACAACTGGGAGGAGGAGTGTTGTCGACCCTGTCGAACGGCTTATGGGAGGAGGAGAAAGCCGTTTCGATGAGTGTGTTGTACCATATCCCCGAGAAAGGTGAATATCGATTTGTGCAATGCAGCAATGCCAGCAATGCAATACTGGAGGCAACAGGCTTCGACTGCTGCCGATTTTATCGGCAAGGCGGATGAAAATGCTCCATCGTCACGACAGGTCTTTGGTTTGTCGCCGACTTTCCCGAGCAGATGCCTACCGCCGAACCTCCTGTTGTCGGAACAGCTATGCGCTTCATGAAAGCGTGGATGCTCATCGCTAGTCAGCACGGTATATTTCCCTGGATATATCCCTGGCCAAAACCGTAGTATCGTTATATTCGTCGAGATATTTCGAGCCGGGATAGAATCATGCAGAACCGCCGCCAATGGATGAAACTGGCCACCGCCGCAATCGCGGCTCTCTGGCTCGGCGCGGCAGCGCTGCCGACACCGGCCGCAGCCGCTGAAAAACTGACCGTCTTTGCCGCGGCGAGCCTGAAGAACGCGCTCGACGCCGCCAATGCCGCTTGGACCAAGGAGATCGGCAAGGAAGCCGTCGCCTCCTATGCGGCAAGCGGCGGGCTCGCCAAACAGATCGAAAACGCGGCCCCGGCCGATATCTTCATCTCGGCCGACCTCGACTGGATGGATTACGTCGCCAAGAAAAACCTGATCAAGGCCGACAGCCGCACCAACCTGCTTGGAAACCGGATCGTGCTCGTTGCCGAAAAGGACAAGGCTAAACCGGTCGAGATCAAGCAGGGCTTCGATCTTGCCGGTCTGCTTGGTGACGGTAAGCTGGCCATGGGTGAGCCGAAATCGGTTCCGGCCGGCAAATACGCCATGGCCGCGCTCGACAAGCTCGGCGTCTGGAAATCGGTCGAAACCAAGGTCGCCGGCGCCGAAAGCGTCCGCGCCGCCCTTGCCTTGGTCTCCCGCGGCGAGGCGCCCTATGGCATCGTCTACCAGACGGACGCGACCGCCGATAAGGGTGTCGCCATCGTCGGCACCTTCCCGGCCGAATCCCACCCGCCGATCATCTATCCGGTCGCCATCCTTGCTGAAAGCAAGAACCCGGATGCAACGGCCTATCTCGACTTCCTGAAATCGGATAGGGCAGCCGCCTTCTTCACGGCGCAGGGATTTACCGTTCTCAAGTGACCGAGGGTGAAATGATTGCGGAATCAACAACGACAACTTAGCGTGAAGGCTGACAGGGCCGGCCTATTGCCTTTTCGTCATGCTCGGGTATGTCCCGAGCATCTGCGTCCGTTTGATAGGGCAGCAGATCCTCGGCACAAGGCCGAGAATGACGCGGAGTAAAGGGCGGACTGAGCATCAGCGCGCCTTCGATTTCGTGGAGACACTGCGTTTGGATATATTCGGACTGAGCACTGAAGAATGGACGGCAATCCTGCTCAGCCTGCGCATCTCGGTCGTCGCCACGCTGGCGAGCCTGCCCCTTGGCATCCTCGTCGCCCTGCTGCTGGCCCGCGGCCGCTTCTGGGGCAAGTCGGTGTTGAACGGCATCGTTCACCTGCCGCTGATCCTGCCCCCTGTTGTGACCGGTTTTCTCCTCCTCATCCTCTTCGGCCGCCGTGGCCCGATCGGCAGCCTGCTCGACCAGTACCTCGGCATCGTCTTTTCCTTCCGCTGGACCGGTGCGGCACTCGCCTGCGCCGTCATGGCCTTTCCGCTGATGGTGCGCAGCATCCGCCTGTCGATCGAGGCAGTCGATCGCAAGCTCGAGGAGGCGGCCGGAACGCTGGGCGCCGGCCCGATCCTGGTCTTCCTGACGGTCACCCTGCCGCTGACCCTTCCCGGTATCATCACCGGCATGATCCTGTCCTTCGCCAAGGCGATGGGCGAATTCGGCGCAACGATCACCTTTGTCTCCAACATTCCGGGCGAGACCCAAACCTTGTCGTCGGCGATCTACACCTTTACCCAGGTGCCCGGCGGTGATGCTGGCGCGCTGCGGCTGACACTCGTCGCCATCGTCATTTCCATGACCGCCCTGCTCGCCTCAGAGTTCCTTGCGCGTTTCGCCGGCCGAAGGATCGATCCCGAATGACGTTGATCGTCGAGGCAAAACAGAGGCTGGGCGCGTTTTTTCTCGACGCCGCCTTCACATCCGAAGGCGGCGTGACCGCGCTGTTCGGACGCTCCGGCTCCGGCAAGACCTCACTGATCCGCATCATCGCCGGCCTCGCCCGTCCGGACGAGGGCCGCGTTGTCCTTGACGGCGAAAGCCTGACCGAAACCAAAGCCGGTCTCTTCGTTCCGAAACACCGCCGTCATTTCGGTTATGTCTTCCAGGAGGCGCGGCTGTTCCCGCATCTCAGCGTGCGCGCCAATCTTTCCTACGGCCGCTGGTTCGCGCCAGGAGTTGCGCGCGGCGAGAGCTTCGATCACGTCGTCGACCTGCTCGGCATCGAGACGCTGCTGGATCGCAGCCCCGCAAAACTCTCAGGCGGCGAGAAGCAGCGGGTCGCGATCGGCCGCGCCCTTCTCTGCTCGCCCCGGCTGCTGTTGATGGATGAGCCGCTGGCCGCCCTCGACGAGGCGCGCAAGGCTGAGATCCTGCCCTATCTCGAGCGATTGCGCGATCAGACCGAAATCCCGATCGTCTATGTCAGCCATTCGATTGCCGAGGTGGCGCGGCTCGCAAACAAAGTGGTGGTCATGCGCGACGGCGGGGTGGAGGCGGTTGGCCCAGCCGTCGACATCTTGAGCCGCGCCTCTGCGGCCTTCGACCGGAAAGAAGCGGGCGCGCTGCTGCAAGGGATCGTGGAAAGCTTTGACGCGCGCCACCATCTCTCGACCGTCGCCCTCAAATCCGGCCGGCTGCATATTCCCGGCGCGGCACTCACGCCCGGCAAGCCGGTGCGTATCCGCATCCCGTCGCGCGACGTCATGCTGGCGACGGCAAGACCGGAGGGGCTCAGTGCCCTCAACATTGTCGAAGGCAAGATCGAACAGTTATCGCCGGATGCGGACGGAACGGTTGAAATCCGGCTCGACTGCGGCGGCGATGCCATCCTCTCGCGCATCACCGCACTGTCCTGCGAGCGCCTCGACCTTCGACCCGGCAACACCGTCTTCGCCGTCATCAAGACGGTTGCCCTGGAGGCCTGATCAGCCGTGCCCGTCCGGCCGCGGGTTGCGCTTTGCCTCGAGCCAGGCAAGGTCCTCGGCAAGGCTCGCTTTCACGATGCTTTCCATCCGGCGAAAGCGCGCCAGCAATTGCTCGCCGAACGGTGTCAGCGCCGCACCGCCGCCCTTCTGGCCGCCGCGTTGTGATTCCACCACATGTTCGCAGAACATCCGGTTCATCTCGCTGACCAGCAGCCATGCGCGGCGATAGGACATATCCATCGCCCGCCCTGCTGCGGAGATCGATCCGGTCGCGCGGATGTGTTCCAGCAGTTCGATCTTGCCGCGTCCGAGCCGATCCTCATCCGGGAAGCTGATTCGCAAGATGGGTACGAGTGTTTTTGCGGCTGGATCGGTCATTCGAATCTGGAAATGGTGGAATTTCCGGCACTTTACGCTCCGGCCTGAAAACTGTACACCGCCCGGACAAGCAGCGAGGGCAGCAATATAGTTCAATTCCGTCGCCAGATCGGATTTTCCGCCGCTCCGTACCTTAGCACGTCTTGAAACATTAATGGTTTGATGCCTATCTTAACCATGATCCGGTCGTGATCGGATCTCGTGTTGTGCATGGTTTGTCATTCCAGGAAAGGGAAAGCACTGACAACAGTACACGCCAAGGGAAAAACGCTCGCCGTTCTCCCGAAGAGCGCAGAACGTGGCGCCGATGCCGCTGCCCGCGCCTTAGAAGCCGTTCTCGCCAGCCTCGAGGACTCTAAAGCTGAAGATATCGTCACCATCGACATTGCCGGAAAATCGGCGCTGGGAGACTACATGATCGTCGTCTCCGGCCGTTCGAACAGGCATGTCATGGCGATCTCGGACCACCTGCTCACTGATCTGAAGGACGAAGGTTTCGGTACGGCCCGCGTCGAAGGTCAGGAGGGCGGTGACTGGATCCTGATCGACACCGGCGACATTATCGTGCATGTGTTCCGTCCTGAAATCAGAGAGTTCTACAACATCGAAAAGATGTGGGCGGCTCCTGACATGGATGAAGAAACACGGCACTGACAGGCGGGCCGGCATTCTGACCGGCACCTGAGACATGGCATTGACTGGCGGGAAACATCGTAAGCCGGCCGGTGGCGCAGCTTGTGCGTCGCCAATGCCTGATGAGCGGGAGCGGGGGAATGCGAGTTGGTCTCTTTGCGGTGGGACGGCTGAAATCCGGCCCCGAAAAGGATCTTGCGGCCCGTTATTTTGATCGTTTCGCCAAGGCCGGCCCAGCGGTCGGCCTCGAACTTGCCCGTATTGCCGAAACTGCCGAAAGCCGTGCCTCCAATGCGGATACCCGCAAACGCGAGGAGGCGGCGATGCTGCTGAAATCGCTCGCCGAAGGCAGCGTCCTCATTCTTCTCGACGAACGCGGCAAGGCGCTCGACAGCGAAGCCTTCGCAAATCTGCTCGGCTCCTATCGCGACCAGGGCAAACGCGATCTGATGATCGCGATCGGCGGCGCCGACGGCCTCGATCCCGCGCTCTACGATCGTGCCGACGCCACGCTTTGCCTGGGCAAAATGACTTGGCCGCACCAGCTCGTCCGCACGCTGATCGCCGAGCAGCTCTATCGCGCCGTCACCATCCTGTCCGGCCATCCCTATCACCGGGTCTGACGTGTTCCACGTGAACTCATGCCTTTGACGATGCGTCGCATTGTCACGCAGCCGTGTTTCGCGGCGCCGCACTTCGCTCGCAAACTTTCTGGCAAAGCGTGCCAAATCAGCTTAGTCTCCGCGCGATTTGAAAGAGTGCCCCCACACGCATGACGACGAAACCAACCAGGCGACACCGCATGATTCTGCCGGCACTTGCGGCCGGTTTTGGTGTCGCCGTCATCGTCGCGTCAGCAAATACGTTGACCGTCCGGGCCGAGGAAGCCGCTCCGGAAGCGGCGCAATCTGCAGCGCAGCCGCCGGCAGCCGAGCCGCCGCCACCCGATCCGGCCGCTGAACTCGCCGCCAAACGCGATCAGACCCGCGCCGAGCTCGAAACCCTGTCGAAATCAATCAGCCTTTCCTCGGACAAGGTGAGCGAACTCCAGCAAAGCATCGCCAATCTGGAAAAAAGCACGCAGAGCATCCGTCAGGCGCTGATCGATTCCGCCGCCCGCCGCAAAGGGCTCGAGAAGCAGGTTCTCGAAAGCGAGAAGAAACTGGCCGATCTCGGCGTCAAGCAGGATGGCATCCGCCGTTCGCTGCACGAGCGCCGCGGCCTGCTGGCCGAGGTGTTGGCAGCACTCCAGCGCATGGGCCGCAACCCGCCGCCCGCCTTGCTCGTCACTCCCGATGATGCGCTTGCTTCCGTGCGCAGCGCCATCCTGCTCGGCGCCGTCGTGCCCGGCATCCGCAAGGAAACCGACAAGCTCGCCGCCGATCTCGCAAGCCTCGCCGCGCTGCAGGCGGCAAGTGCGGCCGAAAAGGCCGGCCTGACGGCGACGATGACCGATAGCATCGAGGAAGAGCGGCGCATGGACCTGCTCCTTGCCGAAAACGACAAGCTCAGCCGCAGCAACGCCGCCGAACTGCAGGCCGAAAGGAAACGTTCGGAGGAACTGGCCGGCAAGGCGACCAGCCTCGAAGGCCTCGTCGCGTCGATGGAATCCGAGATCGCTTCGGTGCGCGAAGCGGCCGCCGCCGCCCGCCAGGCCGAGGAGAACCGCAAGCTTCTGACCGACGAGCAGCGGGCCCAGGCCAAGGCTCTGGCCGACAGCGGCGTGCCCGATAAAAACCGCATTGCGCCCGCATATCCCTTCGGAGAATTGAGGGCCAAATTGGAGCTGCCCGTGGCAGGCGATATCCTGCGCCAGTTCGGCGATGCCGACGGTACCGGGCACGAAGCCATGGGAATGACGGTCGCCACCAACCCGGAGACAGTGGTGACGGCACCTGCAGATGGCCTGGTGGTTTTCGCCGGCGCTTTCCGCAGTTACGGCCAGATGATCATCCTCGACGCGGGCGACGGATATCACCTGATTCTCTCGGGAATGGATACGATCAATACCCGCCAGGGAAAATTCGTTTTCGCCGGCGAGCCGCTCGCCTTAATGGGAGCGAAAAGAGTGGCAAGCGCAACTGCATTGGCGCTGGAAACGGACCGGCCAACGCTTTACATTGAATTTCGAAAAGACGGTAAACCGGTCGATTCCCGACCGTGGTGGACCGCCAAGGACACTGGAAAGGCACGCAATGATTCGTAGGGCTTCTCTTGTTCTGGTCGGCGCATTGATGGGTGCGACCGCGATGAGCGTCATTTACTCGGCAGGTGTGCCGGCAGAAGCGGCCGGATCCTCTACCTACAAGGAACTCTCGGTATTTGGCGACGTCTTCGAACGCGTGCGCGCGCAGTACGTCACGCCGCCGGCCGAAGACAAGCTGATCGAGAATGCCATCAATGGCATGCTTTCCTCGCTCGATCCGCATTCGAGCTATATGAATGCGAAGGACGCCGAGGACATGCGCACCCAGACCAAGGGTGAGTTCGGCGGCCTCGGCATCGAAGTCACGATGGAAGACGAACTCGTCAAGGTCATCACCCCGATCGACGATACGCCCGCCGCTAAGGCCGGCGTTCTCGCCGGCGATTACATCTCCGAGATCGACGGCCAGTCCGTGCGCGGCCTGAAGCTGGAAGACGCGGTCGAGAAGATGCGCGGCGCCGTCAACACGCCGATCAAGCTGACGCTGATCCGCAAGGGCGCCGACAAGCCGATCGAGCTGACGATCGTCCGTGACGTCGTTGCCGTCCAGGCGGTCAAATCACGCGTCGAGGACGATGTCGGTTACCTCCGCATCATCTCCTTCACCGAGAAGACCTATCCCGACATGGAAAAGGCGATCAAGAAGATCAAGGACACCGTTCCGGCCGACAAGCTGAAGGGTTACGTCCTCGACCTGCGCCTTAATCCGGGCGGCCTGCTCGATCAGGCGATCAATGTCTCCGACGCGCTGCTGCAGCGTGGCGAGGTCGTTTCGACCCGTGGCCGCAACCCGGATGAAACCCGCCGCTTCAATGCCGGCCCGGGCGACCTGACCGACGGCAAACCAGTGATCGTGCTGATCAACGGCGGTTCGGCCTCCGCATCGGAAATCGTTGCCGGCGCGCTTCAGGATCTGCGCCGCGCCACCGTTCTCGGCACCCGTTCCTTCGGCAAGGGTTCCGTCCAGACGATTATCCCGCTTGGCGAGAACGGCGCGCTGCGCTTGACCACGGCGCTCTATTACACCCCGTCGGGCCGCTCGATCCAGGGCACCGGCATCACGCCTGACATCAAGGTCGAAGAGCCGCTGCCGGAAGAACTGCAGGGCAAGATGGTGACCGAAGGCGAATCCAGCCTGCGCGGCCATATCAAGGGCCAGAGCGAAACCGATGAAGGTTCGGGCTCGGTTGCCTATGTGCCGCCGGATCCGAAGGATGACGTGCAGCTGAACTACGCGCTCGACCTTCTGCGCGGCAAGAAGACCGATCCGGCCTTTCCGCCGAACCCCGATAAGGCCGTCGTCGCCAAGTAATTGATCCTCGCAAGGCCGGGCACTCGCCCGGCCTTGACCCTTTCTGCTGTTTCCCGGTTTTGGAGCGGGCGAGAAAATTGGGAACGGACCTGCATGCGCCTTTGGGGCGCAACCGCAAAACCGGCAGCCGGCGTCCTGGCGCGCTGCGCCTCGGCCGCATTGCAGCCAGTCTGTGCCTCTTCGCGATCGGCGGGTTTTCTCTCTATACCGCCTTTCGCGGCGACGGGCTGCAGCGCGCCGAACCGCCGACGGCCGAGCAGGCCGCAAGCCAAGCGTCCAGCAAGGCGCCGACGACCGCTGTCGACCGGGCGGCCAACGGGATGCCCCGCGCCGATCCGCGCTCGGGCGCCAATGTCGAACAGATGATCACCGGCGATGGCTCCGTCATCACCAAATACAGTCCCCGCCCGCGCGACGGCAGCGGACCGGTGCTGGTCGATGCCATGCAGATCGGCCAGGACCCGCGCATGGCGGCCCAGCCCAATGAAGCGCTGCTCGAAGACACCGCGTTTGGCAGGCTGCCGATCGTCGGCCCCGACGGCCGGCGGCCGATGGACCAATATGCGCGTCCCTCGTCCGGTGCGCGCGGCGTCCGCATTGCCATTGTGGTTAGCGGCCTCGGGCTCAGCCAGACGGGGACACAGCGTGCCATCGCCGAATTGCCGGAGGAAATCACCCTCGCCTTTGCTGCAAGCGGCAACAGCCTGCAGCGCTGGATGCAGGAGGCCCGCCGCGGCGGGCACGAGATTCTTCTGCAGGTACCGCTCGAGCCATTTGATTATCCGGCGAATGACCCCGGTCCGGGGACCCTGCTGACGTCGAAGCCGGTGGCCCGCAACATTGAGAACCTGCACAGGGCGATGGGCGAAATCACCAATTATACCGGCATCATGAACTATCTCGGCGGCCGTTTTCTCTCCGACCCCGCCGCCATGGAACCTGTGATGCGCGATATCGGCAAGCGCGGCCTGCTCTTCCTCGACGACGGCACGTCGGCGCAGTCGAAAACGGCGACGATCGCCAAGGGCACCGAACTGCCTTATGCCTTTGCCGACCTGCAGCTCGACGGCCAGCTCGATATCAACGCCATCCTGAAGAAGCTCGACGAACTCGAGCGCATCGCTCGCAAGAACGGCCAGGCGATCGGCATCGCCGCGGCTTTCGACGAAAGCGTCGACGCCATCGCCAAATGGAGTGAGGAAGCTTCCATGCGCGGTATAGAGATCGTCGGCGTCGCCGCGCTTTCCAACGACCCCAGAAGCCCCTGAGAGAATTCCTGAATGGAGAAGAAAATGAGCCAGGCGACCGTGAAAGCCGAGGATCTGCCCTACCGTCCCTGCGTCGGCGTGATGATCCTGAACCGCGACGGCCTGGTCTGGGCCGGGCGACGGATCCCCGACGGCAATTCCGAATATGATGGCTCGCCGCAGTTGTGGCAGATGCCGCAGGGCGGCATTGACAAGGGCGAGGATCCGCTGGATGCCGCCTATCGTGAGCTCTATGAGGAGACCGGGATCCGGACGGTGAGCCTGCTTGCTGAAGCGCGAGACTGGATCAACTATGATCTGCCGCCGGCGCTGATCGGCATCGGATTGAAAGGAAAGTTCCGCGGCCAGACACAGCGCTGGTTCGCCTTTCGCTTCGAGGGCGACGAAAGCGAGATCGCCATCAACCCGCCGCCCGGCGGTCATGATCCGGAATTCGATGCCTGGGAATGGAAGCCGATGCAGGAACTGCCCGGTCTGATCGTTCCGTTCAAACGCGCCGTCTACGACCAGGTGATCGCCGAGTTCCGGCATCTGGCAGCGCTGCAGTCGGAAGACTGAGCGCCTGTCGGCAGCGCGAATGTGTGTATTGAAGATGTCGGCCGCGCGGAGCGGCCGGTATTCCCGTCCAAATCATTCGGCTTCGTTGGCGGAATCGGCATTGAGCTGGCCGTATTTGCTCTCGCCGATTTTCTCGAGCAGATCGAGCTGCGTTTCGAGGAAGTCGATGTGGCCTTCCTCATCCGCCAGCAGTTCCTCGAAAAGTTTCATGGAAACGTAGTCGCCGGCCTCGTGACAGATATCGCGCGACTTCTTGTAGGCCGTGCGGGCGTCATACTCGCCGGCAAGATCGGCTTCCAGCACTTCCTTGACATTCTGGCCGATGCGCAGCGGCGCGAGTGTCTGCAGGTTGGGATGGCCTTCAAGGAAGATAATGCGGGCGACAAGCCGGTCGGCATGGTGCATCTCTTCGATGGATTCGGCGCGCTCCTTCTTGGCGAGCTTGGTGTAGCCCCAGTCCTCTAGAAGCCGATAATGAACCCAATATTGATTGACCGCCCCGAGCTCGAGAAACAGTGCCTCGTTAAGCCGCTCGATGACCTTTTTGTCGCCTTTCAATGTCCGCTCTCCTGTTTTCCTCATGGAACTGCTTCAAGCGTGACATGAAATCAAATATTTCGGTCTCCGTCGAGTGGCGACGGGCGTGGTATTCCTCGGTCGTCTGGATGATGATATCGACCACATTGGGGAAGCAGCCGCAGCAACGGCCGCGCTTTTCCATCGCGTGGTAGACCTTCGCAGGCACGATAAGCTGCCAACAATCTTCGTCGAGAAGGTTGGTGATAACCTCCCGGATTTCCTTGTCGGTTATATAATTGCAGCTGCAGACAAGCACGTCTTCATTCCAAACATGACACTGACTATCGTGTTTTCTGCTAAAGAAGACGGTGGCTGTCAAGAAAAAATTCGAGTCCGGCGCCGGCGGCAGCAGCAATGGACGCAATCTGTTGAAGATTGTAGGGCGGTTCCGGGACGATGACCGCGTGATCCCGATCGCGCCCCGCATGATCTCGATCGTGCCCCGCATGATCCCGATCGTACTCGTACTATTCGATCGTGCGGGCAGGCCCCCCAGGCCGGCATGTTTTCTGTCGGTGCACAGGCTTCAATGAAAGTTGCGCCCACGCGGCATGACCTGGGCGGATTCCGCCACGCCCGCATGGCTGCCTTCGGCAATCATTCGTTTTTCCAATTCTGCCCCTTTGCGCGCCTCCGCCTGTCGCTGGTCACCTCCCGGTCTCAACACCTCGTCCGACCGCTCGCAGGCGCCGAAACGGCGGGCCTCGCGTTGCAGGATCCCAAGCGCCGGCGTCATGTCCTCGATATGCTCGACGACGGTATGGATCACCCCGCTATGGCTTTGCAGCCTGCCGCGGATTTTCACCAGCCGGGCTCCCATGACGACTGCCCGGTATTTGTCGAACATCTTGTTCCAGACGATCGCATTGGCAACGCCGGTTTCGTCCTCCAGCGTCATGAAGATCACGCCTTTGGCCGAACCCGGGCGCTGCCGCACCAGCACCAGCCCGGCAATTGTCACCCTCTTCCCGTTGGGCACCGTCAGAAGATCGACATTGCGTGTGATGCCCGCCTTTCGCAATTCCTCCCGCAGAAACGAGACGGGATGCGCTTTCAGCGACAGGGACAGATAACGGTAATCCTCGATCACCTGCTCGCCCGGCAGCATGTCGGGCAACTTCGCCGCGGGTTCGGGCTGAAGGTCGAGATGACGGACCCGTTCGAAAAGAGGCAGTTCTTCGGCCGCACTCTTCACATCCAGTGCCCGTACAGCCCAAAGCGCTTCGCGGCGCGACAGATGGATGGATCGGAATGAATCCGCATCCGCCAGTCGCTCGATGACGGATTTCGGCAGACCGGATCGCAGCCAGAGATCGCGCACCGAACCATATCCTTGCCCTCGATTGTCGACGAGCCGTTTCATATCGTCTGACGAGAGACCTTTGATCTGCCGGAAACCCAGCCGCACCGCATGCCGGGTCTTGATGATCTCCCGCATCTGCGCATGCCGGAAATCGACGGTCTTTCGGTCGAAGGCAGCCTCTTCCAAAGTGCAATCCCAGTCGGACTCATTGATGTCGACCGCTAGGATCCTTACCCCATGCTCGCGTGCATCCCGCACCAGCTGAGCCGGCGCGTAAAACCCCATCGGCTGGGAATTCAGCATCGCCGCGCAGAAAACATCGGGATAATAGGCCTTGAGCCATGAAGAGGCATAGACAAGCAGCGCAAAGGAAGCGGCATGGCTTTCCGGAAAGCCATATTCACCGAAACCTTTGATCTGATTGAAGCATTGCTTTGCGAACTCGGGATCGTAATCTTTTGAGACCATTCCCTCGATGAACCGCTTCTCGAAATCGCCGATCGTACCGGTCCGCTTGAATGTCGCCATTGCTCTGCGAAGCTTGTCGGCTTCTGCCGGCCTGAAGCCTGCGGCCGTGATTGCGATCTGCATCGCCTGCTCCTGAAACAGGGGGACGCCGAGGGTTCTTTCGAGGACCGCTTCAAGCTCCTTGCTTGGATATTCCACTGGAATGTTCCTGGCCCGCTGCTCCCGGCGTTTCAAATAGGGATGGACCATATCGCCCTGGATCGGCCCCGGCCGGACGATCGCCACCTCGATGACGAGGTCGTAGAATATCTTCGGCTTCAGGCGCGGCAGCATGCTCATCTGCGCCCGGCTCTCGATCTGGAAGACGCCAAGCGTATCGGCCCGGCCCATCATCTCATAGACCGGCTTGCCCTCGTCCCCATGCTCCCTGTTGCCGAGGTCTGCGAGTGTCTTCTTGACATCATAATGCAGTTCAAGCAGCGAAAAGGCCTTCCGCAGACAGGTCAGCATGCCGAGCGCCAGCACATCCACTTTGAGAATCTTGACGTTGTCGAGATCGTCCTTATCCCATTCGATCATGTAACGATCCGGCATCGCCGTCTTCATGATCGGCACGACCTCGTCGAGTCGGTCCCGCGTGATGACGAAGCCGCCGACATGCTGGGTGAGGTGGCGCGGGAAGCCGAGAAGTTCGGAGGCATATTGCAGCACGTTCTGGGTCACTGGATCCTTGACGTCGAGACCGGCCGCCTTGGCATCCCTCTCGGAAAGATTGTCCTCCGACCAACCCCAGACGAGGCTGCTGATCGCCGACTGAACATCCTCCGACAGGCCGAAGGCCTTGGCGACCTCGCGGCCGGCCGAACGGGTGCGGTAGGTGGTCACTCCCGCCGTCAGCCCTGCGTGGTTGATGCCATATCGTCGGTAGATGAACTGGATGACTTCCTCACGCCGGTCATGCTCGAAATCGACATCGATATCCGGCGGCTCGTCCCGGTCCATCGAAATGAAACGGTCGAAGAGAAGCGTGCTCTTTTGAGGATCAACTTCCGTTATTTCAAGGCAATAGCAGATGACCGAATTTGCCGCCGATCCGCGTCCCTGGCACAAAACCTTGAGGTCATAACGGGCGTGCTGGATGATTCTGTGAACCGTCAGAAAGTAGGAGGCGTAGTTCTTATCGCCGATGAGTTTAAGTTCATAATCGATCTGCTTCGCCACTTTGAGTGGGACACCTTCGGGATAGCGCTTTGCGGCTCCCGCCCTTGTCAGTCTCTCAAGGGTTTCCTGCGGCGTTTCGCCGGGATCGTTTTCAGGCGGGTAATTATGCTGCAGTTCCGTCAGCGAAAAGCTCAGTTTGCCGAAAAAGACCTGCGTATTTTCGACCGCATCGGGATAGTCCCCGAAGATCCGGAGCATTTCACGTGAATCCTTGAGGTAGCGCTCGGCATTCGGCGCCAGCAGGAATCCGGCTTGTGATATCTGCACATGCTCCCGGATCGCGATCACGACATCTGAAAGCGGCCGGCGTTCAGGATGATGGTAAAGCGGCTGGTTGGTCGCAATCAACGGCACGCGATTTCGGGCGGCAAGCATGGCAAGCACCGCAAACACCTCCCTGTCGCGACCGTCATAGGCCGGCGCCAGCACCATAAAAATAGCCTTGCGGAAACGTCTGCGAAACCGTTCCAGATAATTCTCCAGCGCAGTCTGGCCCGCCTGGCTCTCGACAAGGGTACGATTGGCAACGAGGGCAAGCATCATCTCGTCCCCCCATTCCATGAGCTCTGCTTCCGTCAGGATGCAGGTTCCCTTGACCGCTTCCTCCTTGAGATTGCCAGCGCTGAGAAGGCGGCAGAGGTTTGCCCAGCCCCGACGATTGCATGGGTAGGCGAGGATATCAGGAGTATCGTCGCAAAAGACGAGGCGGGCGCCCGGCTGTATCCGGATTGGATGGAAAATCCTTTCCTTTTTTCCGGTCTTCGCCGCTTCGGCCATGATCGCATCTCTGTTCTTGTATCTCTCCTCAAGCTGTTCCGCCTGCGCATGCGCACGCACGACGCCGGCAACCGAATTCCGGTCCGCAATTCCGAGACCGCCGAGCCGGAGATGAGCGGCCTGCAAGACCATCTCCTCCGGGCTGGAGGCGCCTTCGAGGAATGAGAAATTCGTCCTCGCGCCGATCTCGAAAAATGCGCGCTCGCCTTTCATGCAAACACCCCGTGCATGAACCAGCGGGGATCGACTTCCCGGCCATAGAAACCTCGACGATAGATCCAGAAGCGATGGCCGCTCTCGTCCTCGATGCGGAAATAATCGCGCGCCTCCGCGTCACTTCCGTCGATCCACCATTCCATGGCAATCCGCTCCGGACCTTCGCTTTTTGCCACTTGGTGCTGCATGCGCCGCCAGCGAAAGATTTGCGGCGGACCATCGGGCACTTCGGCGAGCACGGTCTCGACAGGCTCTGGCGTCGCAAAAAGCCTCAACGGGCGCTCTTGGCGGAAAGGAAGAGAACCGTTCGGCTCGGCTTTCCCGCGTCTTGAAAGATTGTCCATCGCCGGAATCGCGATGACGGCGCGCTCCGGCACATGGCTCTCCCGAAGTTGGAAACTTTGCAGACAATCCTCACCCAGCCGGGCGGAGACACGGTCGACGAAAGCCGAAAGGGAGATTTCTCCCTGACGATCGCCCTCGAAATCAGCCTGCGCTTCGTTGAAGGGATCATGCCGCACCACATTCAGCCGCACGATCTCGAAACCATAACCGGCATCGAGATCGTCATAGACCGCCTGCAGGCGCTCGGAAAAAAGCCCGGCGATAAATTTCGGTTCGCGAAGCGGTTGCGAAGCGCCGACGGAAAGACGGAAGACCCTGCCGTCGACGCGGAAGAGAACCAATTCGAACACCCGCCCGCCGGCGCCTCGTGCCTCCAGCGACGGCTGCAGCGACACGGCGACCTGCCTGGTGACGGCAAGGATCTGTTCTTCCGTTCCGATCGGCTCGATCAGGCGGCTTTCGGCCGAAAGGCTGGCGACGGGACGACGGGGCGAAACCGCTTCCTCTTCATGTCCCAGCGCCTGGTCGAGACGCAGAAGCAATTCCGGCCCGAATCGGCGGGTCAGCGGCGCCCGCGGCGCATTGATGATGTCGCCGATATATTTCAGACCGAGCTTGTTCAGCGCATCAACGGTTTGCCCCTGCAGCCGCAAGGCCGCGACTGGCAAAGACATCAGCACTTGCTCCGTCTCCACGTCTTCGATCACGCCGCTTTGCCCGAAGCGCGACACGGCCCAGGAAAGTCCCGGTGACGATGAGATCGCCCCCCGCGCATCGATCCCCATATGAAAGAGCCGCGACAGAATATCCTTGAGAAGCGCCTTTTCGCCGCCGAAGAGATGCGTGCAGCCGGTAATGTCGAGAAACAGGCCGTCCCTGCCGTCAAAGGCCACCAAAGGCGTATACCGGTCGCACCAGTCGGCAATTGCCTCCAGCAGCCGGCGATCGGCGGCCGGATCCTCTTCCACCACATCGAGCGTCGGATACATGGCACGCGCTTCGGCCACGCCCTGTTCCTTCTTCAGCCCCAACCGCTCGGCCAATTCGTCCAGAGCCGTCAGCCGCATGGCATTGTTGAGCTTGCCCGAACAGACGATGGACGGCGCCTCAGGACGCCCTTTCGAACGCCAGGAGGGCCCCCATCGCCTGCGGGCGATACGATCGGTTGGCAGATGCGGGAAGCTGAGCGCCAGAATGCGCTGACTGTTCGCCTGGAGGACGAAGGAGGTTTGGTTCGGTGACGGAGAAAAATTCGCGTTCATGGGGATTCCACTCCAGGAGAAAGGAGAGCGGGGCCGGATTGCGGCTCTTCTCCAGCGTGAGACGGAAAATCGGATTACCGATACTGCCGGCAAGCTTCGATCCATCCGGCAACGGCCGCAGACCGGACGGTCCCGGTTCGACATGCAGGCGCAAGGCCGCACTGCTGGCCTCCTCCACTCCTGCCTGCCGCAGAAGAAAGAGCGGACGGCGGGCAGCATGCGCCCTGAGACTGAGCCTGCGGCTTTCGGTCAGGCCGAAATGCGCAGGGTTGCCCCGCACTTCGAAGATGACGGCCGAGAAAGCAGCACTTTCCACCGCCGCCTCCGCCAGCCAGAGCGCTTCGTCCAGCTTGCGCGGCGCGGCATGGAGAAATCGCTCAGGACACAACCCGAAATCCCGAAGCCCGGGAGCATAGGGACGGCCGGCCTCCAGCGTGCCGACTGCATCGCCGATCCAGAGCAACGGCATAAGCCTGCCGGCATCTGATTCCTGTTTCTGCAGCCGCGCGGCAACAGCCATCGCCAGCCCGCTTGCCGCGCCGGCATCGCGAGACAGCGCGGAGCGGAATTCGGTAATCCCGTCGAGGGGCAGGCCGCCTTCCAGCGCCCGATCGACAAACTCCACCCCAAACGGCAAGGGGGGCAGAATGCGTTCCTGGCGCGTCTTGCGTCCTTGCGCCAAGGCCTCCTGCTCCGCTGCCGCAAGTGCCGGCGCGGGCTTTCCTTCCAGTCTGGCGATGGTTTCGCGGAGCGCAAAAAGCCGCTCGCGCGCCAGGGCGTTCTGCGCCATGGCGTTTACTCCGATCCGTCTTGTTCCTGTTATGTTCTTATGGATTCCAGAGAGCGGAAGAAGAGTCAACAACCATTTTCTATGAATTTATTCCTGCCTTTGATTCCGCACTCGAAAATCGGCGATAAAGGTTCTATATGGGCCCGCAAAGGAAGGAATATTCATGGCCCGCATAGACCAGAGCGATGATTGGCGGGACCGCCATGCGCCGACGATCAGCACTTTCGAGTCGCTGGCCATGGAGGCCTACAGCCATCTTCCGGATGAATTCCGCCAGCTGACGACCAACCTCACGATCGAGATCGAGGATTTCCCCGATGACGACGTTTTCGAGGACATGGCGCTGGAAACCCCTTTCGATCTTCTCGGCCTTTTCGAGGGCAGGGGCATTTCCGAACGTTTCACGATGGAAACAGGCGAGATGCCGAATCGCATCCGCCTCTACCGGCGCCCTATCCTCGACTACTGGGCCGAGAACGACGAGACGCTCGGCGATATCATCACCCATGTCCTGATCCACGAGATCGGCCACCATTTCGGGCTGAGCGACGAGGACATGGAGCGGATCGAGGCCAGCGCCGAGGAAGCCACCGAGCGCTAATGCATGTCGCCCGGAAGTGTGCAACGGTTTCGGGATAAACGACATGCATGAAACAAAGAGCTGAAGCACCGCGCCTCGGCAGGACGCGCTAACGACGCTCCATCGCTTTCAATGAGCAGGACTCACTGCTCCGAGAGTTTCATATCCGGATCGTAATCCTTGCCTTCGACGGTCTTGACGACGGCTTGGCCGCACTGCATCGCGCCGGTTGCGGCATTGAAGGCATAGGTCGGCGACCCCTCCAGCGACCAGCCCTTGTTGAGGGCGGCAGTGACCTTGTGGCAGAACGAGGCGTCGTCGGGACCGGTCAGGAAGCGGTAGAGTTTCATCAGGCGGGCTTTCTTGCAGACATCAGGCGAGCTTTATGAACCACAGCCTCGGCCTGGACAAGGTGCAGCCGTTCGATCATTCGCCCGTTCGCATTGATGACGTTGAGACCCCTGGCGTCAGGCGCGGCAAAGGCTGATATGATCGCCTCAGCCTCCGCAATCTCTTCCAGGCTCGGCCCGAAATGCCGGTTGGCCACTGCGATCTGCGCGGGATGGATCAGCATCTTACCGGCAAAACCCATGGCGCGGCCCTGCCTGCATTCGGCATCGAAACCTTCGCCATCTTGGAAATCATTGAAGACGCTGTCGAGCGCATCGAACCCATAGGCCTTGACCGCCAGAATGACCTGCATCAGCCAGGGCACGAGATAGGTCCGCCCCGGCTGGGGAAGCACGCCCGTTTCCTTGCGCAGGTCGTTGAGCCCGACGACGAGGCAATCGAGCCTTGCACCCGGCGTGCGGCCGGATCCGGCGATCGCCCCGACATTCAGCACGCCGCGCGGCGTCTCGATCATCGCCCAAATGCGTAGGTCCTCCGGCGCATCCGCATCGGCAAGCAGATCGCTGACGTCAGTGACATCGCTAGGTTCGTCCACCTTCGGCAGCAGCACGGCATCGGGCAAAAGCGCCTTGACCAGATCGAGATCCGCTGCTCCGAATTCGGATGACAAAGAATTGATGCGGATGATCCTCTCCTTGCCCTCGAGCGGCGGCCCGGCAAAAAAGGCCCGCAGGTTTTCCCGCGCCTGACCCTTCTTCTCGGGCGAGACAGAATCCTCCAGGTCAAAAATAACCGCATCGCAATCAAGGGAACGGCTTTTTTCAAGCGCCCGCAGATTGACCGCGGGCACGCTCAGCACCGAGCGGCGCAGATGCAGGGAACGGAGAGGTGTGGTTCGGCTCATCAATCATTAGTGCCAAGCTTCGCAAAGCCCGGCAAGACAACAAAAAGCCATGCTTGCCTTGCAGAGAGAAAAAAGAAGGACCACATTCCTTTCTGTAGAAAGGTATCAAACCCATGCAGAACATTCGCTCCATCTTCTTCATGCTTGCCGGCGCCACTTTTTTTGTCGCCATGCTGCTTCTCACCTTTTCGGTGACGCTTGCTGTCGGCGGCATCCTGACCGTGCTCATGGTCGGCCGCGCCCTTTCGATGAAGATGAAGCCCGCCCCGGTCCGCGCCAAGGCAAACAACGGCCAACGCGAGATGCGCATCTGGAACGACGGTCGCGGCACGATCATCGATCTCTAAGCAGCTTCGCTCAAAAAAACCAACCGACATTGTCGCATCGTGCGTCCATGATACGTCTTTGAAGCAGCCAGGCATTCAGCCGGCGCTTGAACACGATGGAGGACGAACATGGATACGACGACGGAAAACAATCCGGTCAAGTTGCCGCCGGTCAAGAATGGTCTGCTGCCCTATCTGACGGTCGACGGCGCGGTGAAAGCCGCGGAATTCTACAAGAAGGCCTTCGGCGCCGAAGAGGCCCACCGGGTGCCGGTCGACG
The DNA here is from genome assembly GCF_017357225.1 of Rhizobium binae. NCBI lineage: Bacteria > Pseudomonadati > Pseudomonadota > Alphaproteobacteria > Hyphomicrobiales > Rhizobiaceae > Rhizobium > Rhizobium binae. Next base: position 4,475,121 of record NZ_CP071604.1, read on the forward strand.
AGAGCGGCCGCACGATGCATATTCATCTCTACATTAACGGCAGCTCTCTTATGCTCGCCGATGCCTATCCCGAATACGGTCACCCCTTCAAAGGCCATGAAGGCTTCGCCATCCAGCTGGTCATCGACGACATCGATTTCTGGTGGGAGCGCGCGGTGGCGGCCGGCGCCGAAGTCGTCATGCCGATCGAGCTGATGTTCTGGGGCGACCGCTACGGCCAGCTTCGCGATCCGTTCGGCGTGCTCTGGGGCTTGAACGCGCCGAGCAAGTAACGGCCGCATTCAACGGGCGGACCGCGCGAAACGCCGCGTGGCCGCCACTTTCGAAAGATTCTCCTTCATTTCGGCGAAAAACTGGACTAGATGCAAATTCAGGAAAGTACGTTTGCTGAAATGGAGCATGGTCATGGATAAATTCGTGAAGCTAACGGGCGTTGCAGCGCCCTTGCCGGTCGTCAACATCGACACCGACATGATCATTCCGAAGGATTACCTGAAGACCATCAAGCGCACCGGCCTCGGCAAAGGCCTTTTCGCCGAAGCCCGTTACAACGAAGACGGCTCCGAAAATCCCGATTTCGTGCTGAACAAGCCGGCCTATCGCGATGCCAAGATCCTGGTCGCCGGCGACAATTTCGGCTGCGGCTCCTCGCGCGAACACGCTCCCTGGGCGCTGCTCGATTTCGGCATCCGCTGCGTGATCTCCACCAGCTTCGCCGACATTTTCTACAATAACTGCTTCAAGAACGGCATCCTGCCGATCAAGGTCAGCCAGGAAAACCTCGACAAGCTGATGGACGATGCCTCGCGCGGCTCCAATGCCATCCTGACCGTCGACCTTGAGAACCTCGAAATCACCGGTCCGGACGGCGGCTCGATCAAATTCGATCTCGACGAATTCAAGCGTCACTGCCTGCTGAACGGCCTCGACGATATCGGCCTGACCATGGAAAAGGGCAAGGCGATCGACGAATTCGAAAAGAAGAACGCCGCTTCGCACCCCTGGGCCGCCTGAGCCCGAACGAATGACGATCGATCAGGCCGGGCTTTCGCCCGGCTTTTTCTTTGCTCTAAAGTATGTCGCGCAAATGTGTGCAGCGGTTTTGCGGCAACGACATGCTACAAAGAACCTAAAGCGAAGGAGCCATTCTCAAAAGACGCGACGCGCTTTAGAGATCAGAGAAACCGCTCTTTCCAGAACCTCAGCTTTTCCAGCGACACGCCGATGCCGCCGCAGACTTCGATCAGCGGATTGTCGAAGCGCGCCAACAGCCCGGCATGCACATCGGCAACGGCAAGAGCAGCACCGCAAGCCGGCTCGACCAGAATGCGCTGCGCATCGGCAAACTTCAGGCAGGCGGCAACGGCATCGACATCGCTGACGAGAACGCTTTCGACCGGATGCTGTTTCGGCAGGTCGAAGACATGCTGGGCCACCTGCCGCGCACCGAGCGATGTGGCGATAGAGGTGATTGCGGGCAGGGTAATGCGCTCATTTGCCTTGAGGCTTCCATGCAGCGAAGCCGCCCCTTCGGTTTCGACGGCAATCACAGGCACGTCGGAAAGCCCATTCCGCTTCAGTCCCTCGACGATGCCGGCAAGCAGCCCGCCGCCGCCGACGCTGGTGACGACGCAGTCAAATTTTGCACCCTTCGCCACCACTTCGTCGATCAGCGTCGCGTGGCCATCCCACAGAAGCGGATGGTCGAAAGGATGCACATAACTTGCCTTGCGGCTGCGGGCGAGTTCGACCGCGTGGGCATTGGCTTCGTCGAAAACGGCTCCGTGCACGAGGACATTCGCGCCGGTTGCCGCAATCGTCTGCCGGACATCGGCCGCCGTCGTCTCCGGCACGACGATCGTGACCGGCACGCCGAGCGCCCGGCCGGCATAGGCAGCGGCAATGCCGGCATTGCCGCCGGAAGCACAGAAGATCTCGCGCGCGCCATTGTCCACCTCGTGCTGGCAAAGCCGGCCGACGCCGCGCAGCTTGAAGCTGCCGGAGGGCTGCATTGCATCGAGCTTCAGCCAGAGCGGCTTGCCGCTGGCGCTGTAATCAGGCGCTGTTCGAGCCAGAGGCGTGTCGAGATGAAGAGGCGCTGAAGGCATGGAACATTCCGGAAATCAATGCTGGAGCCTACCGTTCTAGTCCAATTGCAGGCGTCGGAGCAACTCTAGGCGTTGAGAGCGAAGCGTACCGATTCACCCCTTCTCTCGCTTGAAATGCCCATTTCCGGGGTCTAAGAAGCCGCAGCTTGTTTTTCCAGGAGGGCTCCATGACAGCGCGCAATCTTTTCCTGCTGCCGGGTGACGGCATCGGTCCCGAGGCCATGGGCGAGGTCCGCAAGATCATCGCCTACATGAACGAGGCGATGAATGCCGGTTTCGTCACCGACGAAGGCCTTGTCGGCGGCTCCGCCTATGATGCCCATGGCGCGGCGATCTCGGAAGCCGACATGCAGAAGGCGCTGGCCGCCGATGCCGTTCTGTTCGGCGCCGTCGGCGGCCCGAAATGGGATAACGTGCCTTATGAAGTTCGTCCGGAAGCCGGCCTGCTTCGCCTGCGCAAGGATCTGCAGCTCTTCGCCAATCTGCGTCCCGCCATCTGCTATCCGGCCCTTGCCTCGGCTTCGTCGCTGAAGCCGGAACTGGTCGAAGGTCTCGATATCCTGATCATCCGCGAGCTGACCGGTGGCGTCTATTTCGGCGAGCCGAAGGAAATCATCGATCGCGGCAACGGCCAGAAGCGCGGCATCGACACGCAGGTCTACGACACCTACGAGATCGAACGTATCGCCGGCGTCGCCTTCGAAATGGCCCGCACGCGCCAGAACCGCGTCTGCTCCATGGAAAAGCGCAACGTCATGAAGTCGGGCGTGCTCTGGAACCAGGTGGTGACCGAGACGCACAAGGCGAAATATCCCGACGTCCAGCTCGAACATATGCTCGCCGATGCCGGCGGCATGCAGCTGGTGCGCCAGCCGAAGCAGTTCGACGTCATCGTTACCGACAATCTCTTCGGCGACATGCTCTCCGACGTCGCTGCGATGCTGACCGGCTCGCTCGGCATGCTGCCATCTGCCTCGCTCGGCGCGCCGGACGGCAAGACCGGCAAGCGCAAGGCGCTCTACGAGCCGGTGCACGGCTCGGCCCCCGATATTGCCGGCAAGGGCATCGCCAATCCGATCGCCATGATCGCCTCCTTCGCCATGTGCCTGCGTTATTCCTTCAATATGGTGAAGCAAGCCGACGATCTGGAAAAGGCGATCGCCAACGTGCTCGACAAGGGCATCCGCACCGGCGACATCATGGCCGACGGCTGCAGGCAGGTCGGCACGGTGGAGATGGGCGAGGCGATCCTCGCCGAGTTCAAGGCGCTTTCCGCCTGATAGATTTTCACGTGAAACAGTTTCCCGCCCTTCGCATCACGTATGCGGAGGGCTTCTTGGTGTGAGTCCGAGCAACCGCAACCGGGTCGGCCGAAATATCCGAAACGGACTATTCTCAGCCACAATCTCGTGTATTTTTGCGCCGAATTTTAATCCGGCAAAATCGGACGGACGATAGGATGCGGGCATTTTGGGCTTCCCTTGATAGGCGCTGGCGCCGCGGCAGCGTTGGCATGCCCCCCTTGCGCTGGCAGGCCTGCCTCTTCATCACCGTCAATGCCGTGGCTCTTTCCATGCTGCTCTTCGATGCCCCGGTCGGCGCCAGCCAACGGCCTGCGGCGGTGAAGCAGCTCGGCCAGCTGCTGACCGGCTTCGGCGATTCTGCCTGGCTGATCTGCATCAGCATTCTGCTCTTCTTTCAGGGCAGGGCGGGTTACAAGCTTTTGAAGACCGCGCGCTCCAAGGCGCAGGCGCTTTATGTCAGCTGGATCGGCGCCTATCTCTTCACCACAGTCGTCTTCTCTGGACTTCTCGCCAATCTCCTGAAACGGGCGATTGGAAGGGCGCGTCCCGATCACTTCCATGATTACGGCATCTTTTCTTTCACGCCCTTTTCGGGCCATGCCGCTTTCGAAAGCTTTCCGTCCGGCCATTCCACCACGGTCGGCGCCTTCTTTGCCGCTTTTGCGCTTCTGTTTCCGCGTTACCGCATTCTCTTCATCGCCTGCGCCATCTGGCTTGCCATGACGCGTGTCATGGTCGGCGCCCATTATCCGAGCGACGTCATCGCCGGCCTTGCCTTCGGCGGCTGGTTCTCGCTGCTGACGGCCATCGTCTATGCCCGCTGCGGCCTGCTCTTCAAGCTGGCGCCGGATGGCTGGCCTCTCGCCAAACGCCTGTTTCCGGACATGGAAAAGCCCGGCGCCTTATGAACGCCGGGCCTTTTGCCTGCATGCTTTAGCGCGAAGCGCCTCAATCCATGGCGTGGATATCCCTGTTCTTCGTTTCCGGCAGGAAGATCAGGCCGATCACCAGGGTGATCGCCGCAAAGACGATCGGATACCAGAGACCGTAATAGATGTCGCCCGCCGCAGCGCTCATCGCGAAGGCCGTCGCCGGCAGCAGCCCGCCGAACCAGCCATTGCCGATGTGATAGGGCAGCGACATGCCGGTGTAGCGGATGCGGGTCGGGAAGAGCTCGACCAGAAGTGCCGCGATCGGGCCGTAGACCATCGTCACATAGATGACGAGGACGAACAGGATGGCGATCGTACCGATCCAGTTGACGCGGGTCGGATCGGCGGCCATGGCGAAGGCGCCGCCATTGGCGATGTTATAGACCGCCATGTCGGTGACGCCATTGGCCTCGTCCGCCGTCAATAGCTTGCCTTCGACCAGCTTGGCTGCCGGCATGGTTTCCTTCTCGCCGGCGCGCACGGCCTCGGCATTCAGCGCCAATTCAGGATTGGCGGCGATAAAGGCATCGAGCTTGGCATCCGGCACTTTGGCGACGCCGCGCTTCAGCGGGTAGCCGGCATCGTGAAGAGCGACGTTGACGCCCTTTTCGAAAGCGGCGGTCATGCCCTTCGCCTTGTCGCCGGCGGCAGCGACGTCGAAGCTCGAAACCGTCGCGTTACCGACCTTCACCGTCGCCGGCTGTCCGGCGGGTCCGGGCACGACGTCATAAGGCACCGAGTTCTTGGTCAGGAACGCCGTCGCCACGTCGCAAGAGCTGGTGAATTTCGCCGTGCCCGTCGGGTTGAACTGGAACTTGCAGTCCGCCGGATCGGCCGTGACCGTCGCGCGGATCGAGGCCTGCGCTTCGGCAAGCGCCGGGTTTGCCGTCCAGGTCATCGCCTTGAACAGCGGATTATAGGTCACCGCCGCGATGAGGAGGCCCGCCATGATGATCGGCTTGCGGCCGATCTTGTCGGAAAGACCGCCGAAGATGACGAAGAACGGCGTGCCGAGGAAGAGCGCAATGGCGACCATGACATTGGCCGAGAACAGATCGACCTTGAGCACGTTCTGCAGGAAGAACAGCGCATAGAACTGGCCGCCATACCAGACGACTGCCTGGCCCATGGTGGCGCCGAGAAGGGCGATGAGCGCGATCTTGGCGTTCTTCCATTGTCCGAAAGCTTCGGTCAGCGGCGCCTTGGAGCCCTTGCCTTCCGCCTTCATGCGCTGGAACGCAGGCGACTCGTTCATCTTCAGACGGATCCAGACGGAAATGCCGAGCAGCACGACCGAGACCAGGAACGGAATACGCCAGCCCCAGGCGGCGAATTGAACCGGCCCCATCAGCGACTGAACCAGGATGATGACGATCAGCGACAGGAACAGGCCGAGCGTTGCCGTCGTCTGAATCCAGGAGGTGAAATAGCCGCGCCGCCCGTTCGGCGCATGTTCGGCGACATAGGTTGCCGCACCACCATATTCACCGCCGAGCGCCAATCCCTGCAGCAGGCGCAGGCCGATCAGGATGATCGGAGCGGCGATGCCGATGCTGGCGGCTCCCGGCAGGACACCGACGAGGAAGGTCGACATGCCCATGATCAGGATCGTCACCAGGAAGGTGTATTTGCGGCCGACGAGATCACCGAGACGGCCGAACACCAGCGCACCGAAGGGGCGCACTAGGAAGCCGGCGGCAAAGGCGAGCAGCGTGAAGATGTTGCGCGTCGCCTCGGGATATTGGGTGAAGTAGGTCGCGCCGATATAGGTGGCAAGCGAACCGTAGAGATAGAAATCATACCATTCGAAAACGGTGCCGAGCGAAGAGGCGAAGATGACCTTCTTCTCCTCGCCGGTCATCGGACCGGCCTTCGCGCCGTCGATGCTTGCGACATTTGCCATTGTCTGTCCTCCACAGAGTGATGAGCAACGCGCGCGGCCTGCTCTCCTCAAGCATACCCCTGGCCGCGACACGCCTGACGGGAGTGTGCCAGAAACGGCAGATCAAAAAGAGGGATGCTTTGGGATTATGACTTTAGTCTAATGACGGGCCGGTTCGGGAACTTGTCGACGGTGCCCTTCCTCAGGAATTCGCGATCGAGCGTGACGTCCATGTTGCCGGTGTGGAAAACACCGCGGTACGACACCGCTCCTTCCGCCTGGCAGCGGCCACGCAAAAACCTTGACTCCTGTGGAAAACCTTCTAAGAGCAACAGCGGAAAAGGAATCTCCATGGTTCACGACGAACACGCCATTGCCGCAAGCAATGACCGGGCACGAGTTGCCGGGGTGGATATTGCCGTTCCGGTTTCTGCCAAAACCAAGGCCAAAACGACGACGAAAACCGTCTGACGTCTCTGGCCTGCCGCTCTCTCCCCGGCTCGGCTGGGGACAGGAAGACGCGATCCGTCGCGCCTTTCCCCCTCACCGGACAAGAGGAGAGAAGAGAAAGAGAGCTTGAGAAATGGGTTTCAAAGTAGCAGTTGCGGGAGCGACCGGAAATGTCGGTCGGGAGATGCTCAACATCCTCTCCGAACGAGGCTTTCCCGCCGATGAGGTCGTGGCGCTCGCCTCGGCGCGTTCGCAGGGCACAGAAGTGTCCTTCGGTGACCGGACATTGAAGGTCTCCAATCTGGAGAACTACGATTTCTCCGACACCGACATCTGCCTGATGTCGGCCGGCGGCGAGGTTTCCAAGAAGTTTTCGCCGAAGATCGGCCAGCAGGGCTGCGTCGTTATCGACAATTCCTCGGCCTGGCGCTACGACGCCGACGTGCCGCTGATCGTGCCGGAAGTGAACCCGGATGCCATCAGCCAGTTCACCAAGCGCAACATCATCGCCAATCCGAACTGCTCGACCGCCCAGCTGGTGGTGGCGCTGAAGCCGCTGCATGACTTCGCCAAGATCAAGCGCGTCGTCGTCTCGACCTACCAGTCGGTCTCCGGTGCCGGCAAGGACGGCATGGACGAACTCTTCAACCAGACGCGCGCCGTCTTCGTTGCCGATCCGATCGAGAACAAGAAGTTCACTAAGCGCATCGCCTTCAACGTCATCCCGCACATCGATAGCTTCATGGAAGATGGCTACACCAAGGAAGAGTGGAAGGTGCTGGCCGAGACGAAGAAGATGCTCGACCCGAAGATCAAGGTGACCTGCACCGCAGTGCGCGTACCTGTTTTTATCGGCCATTCGGAATCGGTCAACATCGAGTTCGAAAACGAGATCACCGCCGACCAGGCCCGCGACATCCTGCGCGATGCACCGGGCTGCCTCGTCATCGACAAGCGCGAGAACGGCGGCTACATCACGCCCTACGAATCCGCTGGCGAGGACGCAACCTATATTTCGCGCATCCGCGAGGACGCGACGGTCGAAAACGGCCTCAATATGTGGGTGGTTTCCGACAACCTGCGCAAGGGCGCGGCGCTGAATGCCATCCAGATCGCCGAGCTGCTCGTCAATCGCGGGCTGGTCAAGCCGCGCAAGCAGGCCGCCTGATACCATTTGTAAACCATAACATGTTAAAGCCCTGCTCGATGAGCGGGGCTTTTTCAAGCAAATACAGCTGTATAAGCGTTCGCTAAAAGGTGATCGTGACAAAATCGCGGGTGACTGGCATTCTCTTGCCCGCCTGAAAGCTATGCAGATCGAGAGCGGGGTTTCTCAATGCGCATGACAAAATTGTTTCTGGCGGCCGCTGCGGCAATCGGCGTCCTCCATGCGGTACCGGCGTTCGCGCAAGGACCGCAATGTGGCAATACCAGCGCCGGCTTCGACGCCTGGGTCGCCGATTTCAAACAGACGGCAGCCGCGAACGGCGTCAGCCAATCGGTGCTCAGCCGCGCCTTCGCCAACGTCAACTACAACAAGCCGACAATCGCCGCCGACCGCGGCCAGAAAAGCTTCAAGCTCTCCTTCGACGCCTTCATGCAGAAGCGCGGTGGTGCCGCCGTCATTTCCCGCGGCCGTTCGATGAAGGCGGCCAACCAGGCGCTTTTTGCCTCGATCGAGCGTCGCTTCGGCGTTCCCGCCGGCCCGCTGATCGCCATCTGGGGCATGGAGACCGGTTTTGGCAGCTATATGGGCAACCAGCACACGCTGTCGGCAGTTTCGACCCTTGCCTATGACTGCCGTCGTTCGGAATATTTCACCGACCAGCTCTATGCCGCGCTCCAGCTCGTCTCCGAAGGTTATCTGAGCCCGCAGGCCAAGGGTGCCGCCCATGGTGAAATCGGCCAGACGCAGTTCCTGCCGAGGAACGTCGTGCGTTTCGGCGCCGACGGCGACGGCGACGGCCGTGTCGACATGGTCGGTTCCCGCGCCGATGCGCTGGCTTCGACCGCCAATTTTCTAAAGGGCCACGGCTGGCGGGCCGGCGCCGGCTATCAGCCGGGAGAGCCGAATTTCGCTGCCATCCAGGGCTGGAACGCCGCCAGTGTCTATCAGCAGGCAATTGCCTATATCGGCCAGCAGATCGACGGCGGCAGATAAGCCTTCATAGACAACGATCTCGCGAAACGCCGCTGCAATATGCGGCGTTTTTCATAGGCGGGAATCGAAACCACCGCCGGAAGCTGTCTTGCGGCGCTCCTCCTGCGGCGGAGCCGGCACGACCGGCCCCGAGACGACGCAGTTGCGGCCGGAGGTCTGGCGGCGTAAAGCGCCAGATCTGCGTTTGACAAGATCCTCGAAGTTTCGGCTTGCGCCGTCGTTTGCCCGGCCGGCACATCCGAAACTCGCCGTGACCTTGAGCAGCTCGCCGCTCGGTAAGGTATTTCTGCCATCTCGATCGCCAGCCGCACCCGTTCGGCGACGACTGCAGCATCGTCTGGCGTCGAATCGGGCAGAAGCTCCAGGAATTCCTCGCCGCCGTGACGCCCGAGCAGATCGAAGGAACGGAAAATTCTCGCGCGCGACGCCCGCGCCTTAAGAAATAATAAACCCCTTGGTCCCTAGATCTCGGGGCGAATGAAGTCACGCGTTTCGGCGTCCATGACCCAGAGTTCACCCGTCGATATGTCGAACCAGGCGCCGTGGAGATGAAGATTTCCCGCCTCCTCTTGCGCCTTGATATTGGGAAAGCTTCTGAGATTGTCGATCGAGTTGCGGATCGAAACACGTTCCAATGCCGTCTGCCGCTCGGCCGTCGTCATCACGTCATTGCTTTGAATCTGCTCGGCAGCCGGCTTGACCAGCGACATCCACCGGCCGATGAAGTCGCCGGGTGACAATGGCTCGGCATTGGGATCGAGCGCTGCGCGGATACCGCCGCAGCGGCCATGCCCCATCACGACGATATCTGTGACCTTCAGTGCCTGCACCGCAAATTCAAGCGCCGCCGACGTCGAATGGAAATGACCGTCCGGCTCGTAGGGCGGCACCATATTGGCGACGTTGCGGATAACGAAAAGCTCGCCCGGACCGGCATCGAAGATCAGCTCGGGAGCCGCACGGGAATCCGAACAGGCAATCACCAACGTGCTGGGACTTTGACCGTTTTCGGCAAGTTGCCGATACCGGTCGCGGGCGTCGGCGTAACGCCCGTTCATAAAGTTGCGATAGCCGTCCAGAAGGGTGTTTGGAAAACGCTGCATGCTTCTGGATTAGCGCGCGCGGAAGACAAGATCAACTGCTGCGCCGCAAAATGAGCATACTGGCAGATGCATCATTTTTTCCGCCGCTGCGCCGGGTGCACGAGCCGGCGCATCTGCACCATGGCCATCGGCGTTGAAAGGCTGGAGGCGTCGCTTGCCAGCATCAACTCGTTGCTGCCGCGCTTGACCGCACGCGCGAGCACTTCGAATACGCTGGCGGTGGCCAGCTGCAACGCCTTTTCATCCTCGAGACCGGATAGCAGGCGCGACAGGAAAACCGCGGCGAGCAGGTCACCGAGACCGTTCGGCGGGTTCTCGACGACGCGATGCTCGGCAAGAAGCGCGTGACGGCCGGAAAGGTAGAGATTGCCGGTACCGCCCGCCATCATCGGCACCGCCGAGGTGACCAGCATCCGCGACGGCCCGAGCGCAAGCGCCGCCTCCATGATCGCGCTATTGTCGTCAAGCGCTGCTCCCGACAGCCAGGCGAGCTCGTAGCGGTTCGGCGTCGCCAGCGAGGCAAGCGGGATGAGATGGTCACGAATGGCCTCGGCCGTGGCTTCCGGCACGTAGAGACCACCAAGATCGCCCATCACGGGATCGCAGACATAGAGCAGTTCGGAATTGGTCTGGCGCAGCGCAGCGATCAACCGGGCGACGGAGCGCGCCTGGGCGGCATTGCCGAAATAACCCGAAAGCACCGCCCGGACTTCACCGATCCAGGGCGCACGGATCAGATCGTCGATCGCCGCGTCGAAATCGGCTTCCGCAAATGTCAGCCGCGTCGAACGGCCATGGCCGGGATGCCAGGGCAGAACGATGGTCGGCAGCGCCCAGACCGGATGGCCGAGCGTCTCCAGGGCAAACACCGCTGCCCGATTGCCGACCGAGCCGCGCACGACATGGCTCGAAATGACGATGACTGCGCCCGCTGCATTTTCCGACATGGTATAAAGGTCCGCATGATGATGGCGTTTGATGATATCTTTGACGCCACGCTGTCAACCATTCTTCATGTGAGCGTGGAAATGTGCGGCGGAAGAAAAACGAGCCGTTCACGCTTGTTTTGCCTACGAAATCGGAAAATCTCCGACATTTTCCCATCTCCGGCGTCAAAAAAGCATCAAATCCATCCGGCTGACCCCCATTTTAGAGATTTTTTCGAAGAATCTTCTGCTAGCTTGCAGAAAATCAGTCCATTGCGGGAGGCGATCCATGGCTGCCAGAAACAATCCCAAGCGAGAAAAACAGATTGAAGGCGCGCGAAAGATCGCCAAGGAAAGGGGCGAGGCCCATCTCGATCCGGAAATTCTCTTCGGCCGAGCAAGCAATGACGATCTTGAACGCTACACGCCTGAAATGCTGGCGCTTTCTGCCGTGCATTCGGCAAAAGAACTTGCCGCCTGGAACGGCAAGACGCCGCGCGTCAGCATCGACACCATCGGCGGTGTCTCGCCTGACGGCATTGCCGTCTCGGTGCTTTCGGTGACCGACCGGAATATGCCGTTTCTCTATGAATCGGTCATGGGCGAAGTGACGAGCACCCACCGCGATCTCTTCATGGCCGTGCATCCCATCCTGGTGATGGAAGGAGACAAGGCTCCCGGGCTCTATTCCGCCGACCAGCCGAGCGATCCCGCCACACGGGTCAGCCATATCCAGCTTCATATCGCGCCGCTCAATTCCAACCAGGCGGCCGATCTCGTCAAACGTATCCAGATGGTGCTCGAACAGGTCCGCCTGTCAGTTTCGGACTGGAAGCCGATGCTTTCCAAGCTCGACGGGGTGATCGCCGAGCTTGCGGCCAACGGCGCCGGCCGTAGAAGGGCTGAACACGCCGAGGCGATCGCCTTCCTGAGCTGGCTGCGCGACGAGAATTTCACGTTCCTCGGCATGCGCGAATATATCTATTCCGGCAAGGGTGCCGACGCCAAGGTCGAGCGGGACAAGGGGGCGGGCCTCGGCATTCTCTCCAATCCCGACGTTCTCGTGCTGCGCACCGGCAAGGATGCCGTGACGACGACGCCCGAGATCCTCGCCTTCCTCGACGGCCCCGAGTTCCTGATCGTTACCAAGGCGAACGTAAAATCGATCGTCCATCGCCGCGCCTATATGGATTATGTCGGCGTCAAACGTTTCGACGCCGCGGGCAACGTCACCGGCGAACTGCGCATAGTCGGCCTCTTCACCTCGACGGCCTATACGTCGCTCGCCTCGGAAATCCCGCTGCTGCGCTCCAAGATCGAGAAGGTTAAGGAGCATTTCGGCTTCGACCCGATGAGCCATTCCGGCCGCATGCTCGACAACACGCTGGAATCTTATCCGCGCGATGATCTTTTCCAGATCGACACGACATTGCTTGCCAGTTTTGCCGAGCAGATCAACGACCTGGCCGACCGGCCGCGCGTGCGTGTCCTGCCACGCATCGACCATTTCGACCGCTTCGTCTCGGTGATCGTCTATGTCCCGCGCGAGGAATACGACTCGCTCGTCCGAGAGCGGATCGGCGCCTATCTGAAGACCGTCTATGACGGCCGTGTCTCCGCCTATTATCCGGCTTTCCCGGAAGGCGGCGTGGCGCGCGTGCATTTCATCATCGGCCGCTCCGGCGGCAAGACGCCACGCATTCCGCAAGCCAAGCTCGAGCAGACGATCCGCGAGATCACCGCTCGCTGGGACGACCGCTTCGAAGTGCTGGCCGGCCCGAAGGCGCCGAAAATCTCGGTCGACCAGGCCTTCCAGGATTCCTTCACCCCTGAGGAAACCGTGGCCGACCTCGCCGATATCGGCGCCTGCGCCGCCGGCGAGCCGCTCCGCATCCAGTTCTACCACCGCCAGGAGGACCAGGGCCGCATCCTGTCGCTGAAGATTTTCCACGCCGGCGGCCAGCTGGCGCTATCACGGCGCGTGCCGCTTCTCGAGAATCTCGGCTTCAATGTCGTCAGCGAACGCACCTTCGATATCGGAGTGCCGGTCGCCGACGGCCAAACCAAACTCGTCGTGTTGCATGACATGGAGCTCGAGACCCGCAACGGCCGCGACATCGACCTGCATCGTTATGGCGCCGCCCTCGAGGAAGCCTTCGTTGCCGCCTTCGCCGGCACGATCGACAATGACAGCTTCAACCGCTTGATCCTTTCGGCGGGGCTGTCGGCGCGTCAGACGAATGTGCTGCGCGCCTATGCTCGCTATCTCCGCCAGGCCGGCATCGCCTATTCTCAAGATTATATCGCAACGACGCTCGACAAATATGCCGGTGTGGCCGCCGCCATTTTCCGGCTGTTCCACGATACGCTCGATCCCAAGCTTCCGGAGAAGGCCCGGGTGAAGAAGCTTGCCGAGCTGCACCAGGCAATCGAAGCCGAGCTTGCCGAGGTGCCGAGCCTCGACGACGACCGTATCCTGCGCCGCTATGTCAACATCGTCGACGCGACGCTGCGCACCAATTATTTCCAGAAGAACCCTGACGGTTCGCCGAAATCGATGCTCGCCTTCAAGCTCGATCCGCACCTCGTCGACGGTCTGCCGCAGCCCAAACCCTTCCGCGAAATGTTCGTCTACGGCGTCGACGTCGAAGGCGTGCATCTGCGTTTCGGCAAGGTGGCGCGCGGCGGCCTGCGCTGGTCGGACCGCGCCGAGGATTACCGCACCGAGGTGCTGGGTCTCGTCAAGGCGCAGCAGGTGAAGAATGCCGTCATCGTTCCGGTCGGCGCCAAGGGCGGCTTCTATCCGAAAAAGCTCCCCGCCGGCGGCAGCCGCGATGAAATTTTCAATGCCGGCCGCGAGGCCTACAAGACCTATATCCGCACGCTGCTTTCGATCACCGACAATATCTCCGGGGCCGAGATCGTGCCGCCGGCGGATACGGTGAGGCTCGACGGCGACGACCCCTATTTTGTCGTCGCCGCCGACAAGGGCACGGCAACCTTCTCCGACACCGCCAATGCGCTGGCGCAGGAAGCCGGCTTCTGGCTCGACGACGCCTTCGCCTCCGGCGGCTCGGCCGGATACGACCATAAAAAGATGGGCATCACCGCCCGCGGCGCCTGGGAAACCGTTAAACGCCATTTCCGCGAAATGGACATCGACATCCAGACGACCCCCTTCACCGTCGCCGGCGTCGGCGACATGTCGGGCGACGTCTTCGGCAACGGCATGCTGCTCTCGCCGAAGATCCGGCTCGTTGCCGCCTTCGATCACCGCGACATCATCATCGATCCCGATCCCGACATGGAAAAGACGCTGGCAGAACGCCAGCGGCTCTTCGACCTGCCCCGCTCGAGTTGGCAGGATTTCGACAGAAATGTGCTTTCGATAGGGGCGATGATCATTTCCCGCGCGGCGAAATCGGTGACGCTGACGCCAGAAGCGGTTGCTGCGATCGGCATCGACAAAGCCGTGGCGACGCCGTTCGAGATCATGACGGCGATTCTGAAGAGCCCGGTTGACCTCCTCTGGTTCGGCGGCATCGGCACCTATGTGAAAGCTCCGTCCGAAACCGATGCCGAAGTCGGCGATCGCGCCAACGACCCGATCCGCATCACCGCGGCGGAGGTACGCGCCAAGGTGATCGGCGAGGGCGCAAATCTCGGCGTCACCCAGAAGGGCCGTATCGCCTACGGTCTCAACGGCGGGCGCTGCAATTCCGACGCCATCGACAACTCGGCCGGCGTCAACACCTCGGACGTCGAGGTCAACATCAAGATTGCGCTGGCGGCCGCCATGCATGATGGGCGGCTGACGCGGGCAAAACGCGACCAGCTGCTTTCGTCGATGACCGGTGAAGTCGCGGCCCTCGTGCTGCGCAACAACTACCTTCAGTCGCTGGCGATCTCACTGACGGAGCGCAAGGGCACGGCCAACGGCCTGGAACTCGGCCGCTTCATGAGCGTGCTCGAGGGGGCCGGTCAGCTGAACCGCAAGGTCGAGACCTTGCCCGACGACCAAACGCTTGCCGAACGTTATGCGGCCGGCAAGCCGCTGACGCGGCCGGAAATCGGCGTGCTGTTATCTTATGCGAAGATCGTGCTCTTCGATGCGCTCGCCGCCAGCGATCTACCGGACGACCCCTATTTTGCCGCGACGCTGTCGAATTATTTCCCCGTGAAGATGCAGAAGTCGAACGCCGGCGATATCGCCGGCCACCGCCTGCGGCGCGAAATCATCGCGACCGTGCTTGCCAATGAAGCGATCAACCGCGGCGGGCCGAGCTTCACCGTCGCCATGATGGACGCAACGGCGGCTTCGGCGCCGGAAGTGGTGCGCGCCGCAATCGTTGCCCGCGACGGTTTCGAACTCACCCGACTCTGGGCCGAGACTGATGCGCTCGACGGCAGAATATCGGGCGAGGTGCAGAACCGAATCTACGAGGAAATCAGCCACAGCTTTATCGTGCTCACCCGCCTGCTGTTGAAGACCGCCATGACCAAGGGCGATATGGCCGAAGTGATTAGCCGGCTGCAGGCAGCCCTGAAAAAGCTGAGGCCGGCCTTCGCCGAACAGGCGGCCGGCGATGCCGCCACCCGCCAGGCAGAATACGCACAGGCGGGCGTACCGGAAAAACTCGCTGCCGAAATTGCCAACCTCCAGAGCTTCGCGCTGGTGCCGGAGATCATGCAGATTGCCGAGCGCACCGACGAGCCGCTGGTGCGTGCGGCGGAAAATTATTTTGCGGTGTCGAAGACCTTCCGGATCGCCCGGCTGCTCGCAGCCGGCGGCCGCATCCTCACCTCCGACCATTACGAAAACCTGGCCCTCGCCCGCAGCATCGACCAGATCGCCAGCGCCCGGCGTGATATCGTCATCTCGGCCCTTTCCGATCACGGCAAGGAGAAGCTCCCCGTCCAGGCCTGGCATGCGCAGGACCGCGTCCGCATCAATCGCATCGTCGAGGAACTTTCCAGCCTCAGCGATAGCGGCGATCCCAATCTTGCGCGCATTACCGTGGCCGCCGGAATCCTGACCGATCTTGCGCGAGACCGGGCGAGGTGAGACAGTCCGCCAAAAAAGGAGCGGATGTTGAATCGTATAGACTGGACGGGAACGCAGCCGCCGAAAGCCACGGAAAAGGGCATCTGGGGGTGGATGTTCTTCGATTGGGCGGCACAACCGTTCTTCACCGTGGTTACCACCTTCATCTTCGGGCCTTATTTCGTCTCGCGCCTGACCGATGACTCCGTGTCCGCCCAAACGACGTGGAGCAACATGGCGACGATCTCCTCGGTGATCATCGCCCTGCTCTCGCCCGTTCTTGGCTCGATCGCCGACCAATCCGGCGCCCGCAAGCCCTGGATCGCCTTCTTTGCCGTCATCAAAATCGCCAGCCTCTTCGGCCTGTGGTTCGCAGCCCCGGGTTCGCCGGTCCTCTATCCCGTGATCTTCATGATCCTCGCCTCGATCTCGGCCGAGTTTTCGATCGTCTTCAACGATTCGATGATGCCGCGCCTGGTCGCCAAGCACGAGGTCGGCAAGCTCTCCAACACCGCTTGGGGGCTTGGCTATCTCGGCGGCATGATCGTGCTCGTTGCCGTCGTCACGCTTCTGGCGGCAAGCCCAGAAAGCGGCAAGACCATTCTCGGCCTCGATCCGCTGTTCGGCCTTGATCCCAGGAGCGGCCAGGATGCACGCATCACCGGGCCGATCTCGGCCGTCTGGTACCTGATCTTCATCCTGCCGATGTTCTTCTTCACGCCCGATGTCGGCAGAGGCCTGCCCTTCGGCACCGCCATCCGCGCCGGCCTGCGGGAGCTCAGAAACACCCTCGGCGAACTCAAAGAGCGGCGCGGCATCCTGAAATTCCTGATTGCCCGTATGATTTATCAGGATGGCGTCAACGGCCTGTTGATCCTCGGCGGCGTTTTCGCCGCCGGCATGTTCGGCTGGGCGACGATCGAAATCGGCCTCTACGGCATCATTCTCAACGTCGTCGCCATCTTCGGCTGCCTGATCGCCGGCCGGATCGACAAGGGCGTCGGTTCGAAAGTGACCGTCGTCATCAGCCTTACCATGCTGCTTCTCGCCACCATCGGCATCATCTCGACTGGGCCGGGCTACACGCTGTTCGGCCTGATGGCGCTGCCGACAGCCGATTCCGGCGGTCTCTTCGGCACCGCGGCGGAAAAGGCCTATATCCTCTACGGCCTGCTGATCGGGCTCGCCTTCGGGCCGGTGCAGGCCTCGTCGCGCTCCTATCTCGCCCGCAGCGTCAGCCTGGAGGAAGCCGGCCGCTACTTCGGCATCTACGCCCTGTCAGGGCGCGCGACGAGCTTCATGGCAACACTGCTCTTCTCGCTGACGACCTATCTGAGCGGGTCACCCCGGCTCGGAATGGCAACGCTGATCCTGTTTCTCGCCGGCGGCTTGGCGCTTCTGGTCCGCACACCCTATCCGGCCGACCGGGCATAGGAATGCCTGGTCATTTCCGGCATTTCTTCAGTGGCGGAAGTGGCGCATGCCGGTAAAGACCATCGCAACACCATGTTCATCGGCGGCATCGATGACCTCCTGGTCGCGCATCGAGCCGCCCGGCTGGATGACCGCCGTCGCGCCCGCGGCAATCATCGACAGAAGACCGTCGGCAAAGGGCAGGAAGGCTTCGGAGGCAACCGCCGAACCCTTTGTCATCGGAACCGCAAGGCCGAGCGCCTTGGCCGCTTCTTCGGCCTTCAGCGCGGCGATGCGGGCCGAATCGACCCGGCTCATCTGGCCGGCGCCGATGCCGGCCGTCTGGCCGTCCTTGGCGTAGACCACGGCATTCGATTTGACATGTTTGCCGACCTTGAAGGCGAACTTCATGTCCTCGAGCTCCTGTGCCGTCGGCGCCCGCTTGGTGACGACCTTGAGCTCCAGATCCTCGACCATGCCGTTGTCACGGCTCTGGACCAGCAGGCCGCCGGAGACGGTCTTCGCCGTCAGGCCCGCAACGCGCGGATCGGGCAGGCCGCCGGCCGACAGCAGCCTGAGGTTCGGTTTGCGGGCGACGATTGCCTTTGCCTCGTCGGTGACATCGGGAGCGATGATCACTTCGGTGAAGAGCTTGACGATCTCTTCGGCCGTTTCGGCGTCCAATGTCTGGTTGAGCGCGATGATGCCGCCGAAGGCGGAAACGGAATCGCAGGCAAGCGCCCGCTGATAGGCTTCGACCAAGCTCGAACCGGTGGCGACGCCGCAGGGATTGGCGTGCTTGATGATGGCGCAGGCCGGCGCCTTTTCCGGCAGAAACTCGGCGACGAGCTCGTAGGCGGCGTCGGTGTCGTTGATATTATTGTAAGAGAGCTGTTTGCCCTGGAGGAGGACAGCCGTCGAAACACCCGGGCGTTTCTCGCCGGTGACATAAAAGGCGGCCTTCTGGTGCGGGTTTTCACCGTAGCGCATCTCTTCCTTCAGCACGCCGCCGATGACGCGGTGACGCGGCGTGTCGATCGACAGCGCCTCGGCAAACCAGTTGGAAATCGCAGCGTCATAGGCCGCGGTGCGGGCATAGGCCTTGGCGGCCATGCGCTGGCGGAAAGCATAGGCCGTCTTGCCGGCATCGGCCGAAAGCTGCTCCTTGAACTCGGCATAATCGTCGGGATCGGTCAGGATGGTCACATAGGCGTGGTTCTTGGCCGATGCCCGGATCATCGCCGGACCGCCAATATCGATATTCTCGACGGTCGTCGGGTAATCGCCGCCGGCTGCGCGCACCTCTTCGAAAGGATAGAGGTTGATGACGGCGAGATCGATGGCCTCGATGCCGTGCTTCTTCATCGCCTCCTGGTGCTCGCTGTCGTCACGGATCGCCAGCAGGCCGCCATGCACGGTCGGGTGCAGCGTCTTGACGCGTCCATCCATGATCTCCGGAAAACCGGTGATGTCGGAAACATCGGTGACGGCGAGACCGGCAGCAGCAATCGCCTTATAGGTGCCACCGGTCGACAGCAGGCGCACGCCTCTTTCAGACAAGGCCCGGGCGAGCGCGACGATGCCGGTCTTGTCGAAGACGGAGAGGAGCGCGGTCTTGATTTCGACCTTGTCCGGGGCGGGGATTTTCTTGGAAATGACGGCCATGAACTTTCTCCGTTCGGGCTTCGGTTCTGCTTGCGTCGCGTTAGCACAGCTTCGCCGCCGCGCAAACAGGCGCTATCCCTTGCGGGATAAAAACCAGCGGATTTCCGTCTTCTCGGCAAGATCGAAGTCAATCTCGATCTGATCCGCGCCGCAAATGCCGGAGCTGTCGGCAAAGAAAATGTCCTCGGAAATCAGCACTTCGTTGCCGGGAGCGGAAAACAGCCAGCTTTCGCCGTCCGGCGCCATCAGCAGCACCGACTCACCGTCACTCTGCTGCAGCACGATCGAAGGATGGATATGAAACCGGGCGACCGCCTTCAGGGGCTCGTCGCTGTCATATCCCTCACGGACGACGAGTCGGTCGTGGCCCGTGACGATAGAGCCCGCGGCATTGAGTGTGATTTCGCGTTCGTGCAGCACGCCGAACGCTCTCACATAACCGTCATGGCTGAGCTTGATGCCGTCGCGGCCATCCTCCGTTTCGGCACGCTCGACGGTGACGGTCCTGACCGGTTCAATGATCGCATGGTTGAGGAAGGGCGAGAGCGAAAAGCGGCTGGACGAGGTGTCGTTGAGGATGACGGTCGAATGCGCCGCGGTCGTGCGCGCCATCTGGACATAGCGGTGCCCGGCGAATTTCGGCGAGCCGGAATTGACGATGAAGCGATGGCGGCCCGACGACATCTCGAAGGAGAGGCTGCCGGCATGTGCAGTGCGCAACGCGCCGCCCGAAGGCGGTGTGCCAGTATCGGCGATGATGACCGTCCTGCCCCCGGCAAGCCGCTGGTAGCGCGACTGCGGCAAGGCCTTGAATGGCTGGCCGGCAGTCTCGTCATATCGCAGCACCGACATCAGCTCGTTGGCGAGCGTCGAGGTCGCGCCGTTGAAGAGCGCCAGGTCTCCATCCTGATGGCGAAAGAACCGCAAGGCCGGGTACATGCGGTCGATGCCGGAGATGAGCTTCTGCGGCAGATCATGGCCGAGATTGACATAGGTCTGCCGCAGCGGCAGCAGGTCGAGCAGCAGTTCCAGGCCGACGCGCGGATTGCGGGAGATATGCCCGCCATCCGGCAGAATCTGGCTATCGAATTCGCGATCGAGTGCCTGCGCCGCCCTTCTCAGCGTCGAGGCCCGGGCCGGCATGGCTACAGAAGCCATGGCAAGCGCGATGCGCAGGCGAAACAGTTCCAGGCCGCCGAGGGTGTAGGGGCCCATGCGATGCAGGAACCTGACCTGGAATGCCAGCGACTTCATGAAACGGCGATAAAAGCCGCGGTCGGCATTCTGCAGCACCACAGGCGAATGCGACAGCCAGGCAATGACGCGCTGGGCGGTGATGTCGGTGTCCCAGGCAATTCCTTCCATACGGCCGGCATGGATCGAGAGCCAGCTGTCGACGATGGCGCGGGCGGCGGCCGCGCTGCGTTCCGTCTTGTGGGCGCGCATATGCCGCAACCAGCCGAAGCTGTGGAGGCGGGTCGCGAAGGGCCGCGAGGGCAGGGTGAAGGTGAAGGGCGATTTGCCGTTCGTTTCCAGCATGCGCCCGGCCAGCAGAAACCGTCCATTGAGAATTTCGTCGGCCACATGCGGATCGATGCCGCGAAGATCGGTCGGCGCGACGATCAGGCGCTCGGGCACTTTGATCGAATGACGAAAAAGCTTCAGGCGCAGCAACGCGACGCGGCGCAAGGCGCGCCGCCAAGCTTCCCGAACATACATGCTCGCAAAACGCCGACCGGACTGCATATTCTATTGTCTATTGACCCTCATGGTTAAGAATAGGTGAAAAGCGGCCGATTTCATCGCCCGCAATGAATTAATTCGTGACAAAGTTCGAATATACGCAAATTACTGCATTTCAGTTGAGATCATTCGACGGTTCTCAACCCGCCGCGGCGATGATGCGAGGATTTCAAATCCGAGGCATGGTTGCCCGACCTTGAGCTTGGTCAGCCCGCTCGCCGCAGCACGGCCGCGTAAAAGCCGTCGAGGCCGGAGGCGATGCCCTCAGGCATTTTCAGCATCGTCGGAAGCGTGCGGAATTCACCGAGCGGCGTAATCGCCGCTTCAAGACCGGGCCAGTCGCCGGCGATGATCGGAACGCGCTCGATCGCATCCGTATCGGAAAGGACCCGGGCGACGACCTCCTCGCCCTCGGCGGGATCGAGCGAGCAATTCGAAAATACCAGCGTGCCCAAAGGCTTCAGCAAGGTCAGCGCATGGCGCAGCAACCGTTCCTGCAGCGCCGCCAGCCTGGCGATGTCCTCCGGCCCCTTGGTCCATAATACGTCCGGGTGCCGGCGCGTCGTGCCGGTGGAAGAGCAGGGGGCGTCGAGCAGGATCGCATCGAAGCCTTCTGCCGGCTTGAATGTCGTCAGGTCTGCCGCGACCGTTTCCGCCTTCAGGCCAAGCCGGTCGAGATTCGAGCGCAGCCGTCTTAGCCGGCTTTCCGACTGATCGAGGGCGGTGACCGCGCCGCCGGCAAGGATGAGCTGCGCAGTCTTGCCGCCGGGCGCAGCACAGAGATCGGCCGCACGTTTGCCGGAGAGATCGCCGAACAGCCTCGCCGGAATGCTTGCCGCGGCATCCTGCACCCACCAAGCGCCCTCATCGAACCCGCCAAGCGATGGAATGCTGCCATCGAAAGCGGCAAGCCGCACGCCGCCGGTCGGCAGAGCAACGCCGTTCAGCCTCTTTGCCCAGCTTTCGGCATCGGATTTGACGGTCAGATCGATCGCCGCCGGTTCGAGTTGCGATTGCGAGATCGCCAGCGCTGCGTCCCGGCCATAGGCCATTTCCAGCCGCCCAAGGAACCAGGCCGGCATCGGCGCGACCCTGCTGATCTCTGCCAGCACGGCATCTTTTTCGCGGCCGAGCCGGCGCAGCACGGCATTGACCAGCTTGGCAAAACGGCGATTGCGCGGATCCTGATTGGCCTGCTCGACGGCAAGGTCGACGGCCGAATGGTCGGGTACGTCGAGATAGAGGATCTGCGCGGCACCGATCGAAAGCACGTGATGCAGCGCCCGCGCGCCCTCCGGCAGCGGCGATTCCAGCAGCGACGCGATGGCCGCATCGATTCGCGGCAGGTGGCGCAGCGTCGTGTTCAGAATGGCGCGGACCAGCGCCCGGTCGCTTTCACCGAGCGCCTTATAGGCGGGATTGCCATGTTCCTGGTCGAGAGCCCCGTCGAGCGGCAGCTTACGGTCGACGACGGCGGCAAGAATTTTTGCGGCCGCGGCCCGGGCCTGCAGGCCGGGCTTAACAGGCGCCGATCGGCCAGCCGGCCGGTCGATGGAAGGTTTTTGTTTACGGAATGGCTTTCTCGTACCGTCTGAATTCAAGACCACGGACCTCTTGGCGGTTGCGAACCACCGCGACCCGTATTCGGAACAGAGCGCGATTTGCGCGTCGGATTAACAGCACGAACCGGTCTCGTCGAGCCATTCATGCCGCTTTGCGCCATCTCCTGCAGCGCAGCAATGCGGTTTTCCGTGTCCGGATGAGTGGAGAAGAGATTGTCCATGCGCTCACCGGACAGCGGATTGATGATGAACATATGCGCCGTCGCCGGATTGCGCTCGGCATCCTCATTCGGCACATGGGCAGCACCGCGGGCGATCTTGCCGAGAGCGGAAGCGAGCCACAGCGGATCGCCGCAGATTTGGGCGCCGCGGCGGTCGGCCGAATATTCGCGCGTGCGGCTGATCGCCATCTGTACCAGCATGGCGGCGAGCGGTGCCACGATCATTGCGACAAGGACGCCGACGAAACCGAGCGGATTGTTGTTGTCGCGATTGCCGCCGAAGAAGAAGGCGAAATTGCCGAGCATCGAGATCGCCCCGGCAAGCGTTGCCGTGATCGTCATCGTCAGCGTGTCGCGGTTCTGAATATGGGCCAGTTCATGCGCCATCACGCCGGCGACTTCCTCCGGAGACAGTGCCTGGAGCAGACCCGTCGAGGCGGCGACGGCGGCATTTTCGGGATTGCGGCCGGTGGCAAAAGCATTCGGCTGGGGGCTGTCGTAGAGATAGACCTTCGGCATCGGCAGCCCGGCGTTGCGGGCGAGATCGCGCACGATCGCAAAGAATTCCGGCGCATTGCGCTCGTCGATCTCCTGGGCGCGATAGGCTGACAGCACCATGCGATCGGAATTCCAATAGGAGAAGAAGTTCATGCCGGCGGCAATGAGGAATGCGATCATCATGCCGGCCCGACCGCCGATCAGGAAGCCGACAAACATGAAGAGCGCCGTCATGAAGGCAAGCAACATGGCAGTGCGAACGAGGTTCATTGCGAATCTCCAACTCCGATTTCGGCGTCGCACGCTTTCAATCCCGGCGACGGCGCATTATGATTTGGTTATTCACCAGCCATTTTCAATGTTTTCCGGCAGGAGAAGCCATGCAGGACGCCGATAACGACAATAGCCAAACGCCGACGGCCGAAGGATCGGAGCCGCCGCGCAAAATGCTGTCCCCGGCTGCCCAGCGTGCGCTTGCGGAGGCCGAGGAACGGCGAAAGAACCAGACGCCGCTGGAGCTGGCGCCGGAGATCGGCGGCCGCGGCGGAGCCGAGCCGGCCCGTTTCGGTGATTACGAGATCAATGGCCGGGCAATCGATTTTTGATGCATTAACGCGACGCGCTTTAGGGACGGGACGGGTCGCCGGCGACCTTCTTCCTGAAGGCTGCGCCCGGGCATGCCGCCGCAAACACATCACAATCTCTGGAAGTGAAATGAGCCGCTCCAGGGATCGGAGCGGCTCAATCTATCAGGCCGTCGCCTTATTCTGCCGATTGGCGATCAGATCGTCGACGACGGCCGGATCGGCGAGCGTTGACGTGTCTCCCAGAGCGCCGAAATCGTCCTCGGCGATCTTGCGCAGGATGCGGCGCATGATCTTGCCCGAGCGGGTCTTCGGCAGGCCGGGGGCGAACTGGATCTTGTCCGGCGAGGCGATCGGGCCGATCTCGGCACGGACGTGTTTCACCAGTTCCTGGCGAAGCGTGTCCGTGCCTTCGTGGCCGGCCATCAGCGTCACATAGCAATAGATCCCCTGGCCCTTGATCGCATGCGGATAGCCGACGACTGCGGCTTCCGAAACCAGATTGTGCGAGACGAGCGCCGATTCCACCTCCGCGGTGCCCAGCCGATGGCCGGAGACATTGAGCACGTCGTCGACGCGGCCGGTGATCCAGTAATAACCGTCTTCGTCGCGGCGGCAGCCATCGCCGGTGAAGTACTTGCCCTTGTACGTGGAGAAGTAGGTCTGGATGAAGCGCTCGTGGTCGCCGTAGACGGTGCGCATCTGGCCCGGCCAGCTGTCGGTGATGCAGAGATTGCCGTCGGCGGCCCCTTCCAGCACCTTGCCTTCATTATCGACCAGCTGCGGCTTGACGCCGAAGAACGGCACCGTCGCCGAACCGGGTTTCAGATCGATCGCACCCGGCAGCGGCGTGATCATGTGGCCGCCGGTCTCCGTCTGCCACCAGGTATCGATCACAGGGCAGCGCTTGTCGCCGACGACGTTATAATACCACTCCCA
This sequence comes from Rhizobium binae, assembly GCF_017357225.1. Classification (NCBI taxonomy): domain Bacteria; kingdom Pseudomonadati; phylum Pseudomonadota; class Alphaproteobacteria; order Hyphomicrobiales; family Rhizobiaceae; genus Rhizobium; species Rhizobium binae. Next base: position 4,499,656 of record NZ_CP071604.1, read on the forward strand.
GGCCTCCGGGTTGATCGGCTCGCCGACCGTGCCGAGCAGGCGCAGCGACGAGCGCGACGAGCGCGTGACGAAGTCGTCGCCGGCGCCCATCAGCGAACGGATCGCCGTCGGCGCGGTATAGAAGATGTTGACCTTGTGCTTGTCGATGACTTCCCAGAAGCGGCCCTGATCGGGGAAATTCGGCACGCCCTCGAACATCAGCGTCGTCGCGCAGTTGGCCAGCGGCCCGTAGACGATGTAGGAATGGCCGGTGACCCAGCCGACATCGGCCGTGCACCAGTAGATGTCGCCATGATGATAGTCGAAGACGTATTCATGCGTCATCGAGGCGTAGACGAGATAGCCGCCCGTCGTGTGCAGCACGCCCTTCGGCTTGCCGGTCGAGCCTGAGGTGTAGAGAATGAACAGCGGATCTTCCGCCTTCATCTTCACCGGCGGGCATTCCGGCTTCACCGTGGCGGTTTCCTGGTGATACCAGAGGTCGCGGCCCGGCGCCCAGCCGGTCTTGCCGCCGGTGCGGCGCACGACCAGCACCTTGCTGACATGCACATGCTGGCGGGCGGCGATATGGATCGCCGTATCGGTATTGTCCTTCAGCGGCACCGGCTTGCCGCCGCGCACACCTTCGTCGCAGGTAATGACGAAGGTGGATTCGCAGTCGACGATGCGCCCGGCCAGCGCCTCCGGCGAGAAGCCGCCGAAGACGACCGAATGCACCGCGCCGATGCGGGCGCAGGCGAGCATCGCGTAAGCCGCCTCGGGGATCATCGGCATGTAGATGGTGACGCGATCACCCTTCTTGACGCCATGTTTCTTCAACACGTTCGCCGTCCGGCAAACATGCTCGTAGAGCTCGTTATAAGTGATCTTCTTGTCGACGTAAGGGTTATCGCCTTCCCAGATGATCGCCACCTGGTCGCCATTCGTCTTCAGATGGCGGTCGATGCAATTGTAGGAAACGTTGGTCTGGCCGTCCTCGAACCACTTGATCGAGACCTTGCCGGTAAAGGAGGTGTTCTTGACCTTGGTATAGGGCTTGAACCAGTCGATCCGCTTGCCGTGCTTGCCCCAGAACTTGTCCGGGTTCTCGACGCTTTCCTCGTACCATTTCAGGTACTTTTCCTTATCTATGAGGGCCTGCGCCTTCACCTGCTTCGGCACCGGATGGATCTTCTCCGACATGTAACTCCTCCTCATGGGACATGCGACGGGCCGCGAGCAATTGGGCCCGGATTTCAAATCAGGGCAATTCATAGCAGGTCGCATCGTCGCGGCAATTAGACAAAGGTCATTTGATTTCGGAAGAATTGCAATTCTGCGACAGTCCGGTTATATAGCGGCATATTTCCCGGACATTGTGGTGACAATCCACGGACCGCGACCGGCGCGGACGATAGAAGGACTATATCCATGGCTCAAACACTGCTCATGCCGAAGGCGACCGCCATCTGGCTTGTCGACAACACGGCGCTGTCTTTCGATCAGATCGCGCAGTTCTGCAAACTGCACCCGCTCGAGGTCAAGGCAATTGCCGACGGCGAAGCGGCGCAGGGCATCAAGGGCCTCGATCCGATCTCGACCGGTCAGCTTTCCCGCGACGAAATTGCCCGCGCCGAAGCCAATCCGAACCACAAGCTGAAGCTTTCCGAGCCGAAGGTACGCGTGCCGGAATCCAAGCGCCGTGGCCCGCGCTACACGCCGGTTTCCAAGCGCCAGGATCGCCCGAACGCCATTCTCTGGCTCGTCCGCAACCATCCGGAACTGAAGGACGCGCAGATTTCCCGCCTCGTCGGCACGACGAAATCGACGATCGAGCAGATCCGCGAGCGCACCCACTGGAACTCCGCCAACCTGGCGCCGATGGATCCGGTGACACTCGGCCTCTGCAGCCAGATCGATCTCGACATGGAAGTGGAGAAGGCCTCCAAGGGCCGGCCGCTGCCGACCGCCGCCGAGCTTGGCGCGACGCTGCAATCGGCTCAGGAAACCGAACGCCTGACCCCGAGCTATGAGCGCGAAGAGGAAAAGGAAATCGACGCCGACGCCGTCTTCCGCAAGCTGAGCTCGCTGCGCTCGGCTCCGAAGGACGAGGACGAAGACGATCAGTACTGAGATGTCAGCGATCTCATGAAGAAAACCCTGCCGAGCGAACCGCCCGGCGGGGTTTTTCGATGGAGGATCGCCGTCGAATACCCAATTTTACATCGGTAGAGAACCAAAGCCGCGCTCGCGCAACGCCTCGGCGATCTCCTCCAGAATCGCCGGATCATCAATGGTCGCAGGCATTTTCCAGGGTATCCCGTCGGCAATCTTCTGCATGGTGCCGCGCAGGATCTTGCCCGATCGCGTCTTCGGCAGCCGGTTCACGGTGATCGCCGTCTTGAAGGCGGCGACAGGCCCGATCTGATCGCGAATCATCGCCACCACCTCCGATTCGATTGCCGTCGATTCGCGACGAACATGCCGCTTCAATACCAGGAAGCCACAGGGCGCCTGACCCTTCAGCGCATCGATGACACCGATGACCGCGCATTCGGCGACATCGGGATGCCGCGCACAAACCTCCTCCATCGCGCCGGTCGACAGCCGATGACCGGCACAGTTGATGATGTCGTCGGTCCGCGACATGATGAAGAGGTAGCCGTCCTCATCGACATAGCCGGCGTCAGCGGTCTTGTAATAACCGGGAAACTCATCGAGATAGGCCGATCGGAAACGGTCATCCGCATGCCAGAGGGTCGGCAGGCAGCCGGGCGGCAGTGGCAGCCTGATGACGATATTGCCGAGCGTCCCCGCTTCGATCGGATGGCCGGCATCGTCGAGCACCGCAACCTCGTAGCCTGGCATCGGCAGCGCCGGCGAACCATGTTTGACGGGCAGGGCGCCGAGGCCGAGCGGATTTGCGGCGATCGGCCAACCCGTCTCCGTCTGCCACCAGTGGTCGATGACGGGAATGGCGAGCAGGCGTTCGGCCCATTTCAAGGTCTCGGGGTCCGCCCGCTCGCCGGCGAGAAACAGCGCCCGCAAATTGGGCATCTTGTAACGCGCGATCAGTTCGCCGTCCCCATCCTCTCGCCGGATGGCGCGAAAGGCGGTCGGCGCCGTGAAGAGCACGCGCACGTCATGCTCTGCAACGACGCGCCAGAATGTGCCGGCATCGGGCGTGCCGACCGGCTTTCCCTCGAAGATCAAGGTCGTCACGCCCGATATCAGCGGCGCGTAGACGATATAGGAATGACCGACGACCCAGCCGATATCGGACGCCGTCCAGAAGACCTCACCCGGTTTAAGCCCGTAGACATTCCGCATCGACCAGTTCAGCGCGACCATGTGGCCGCCATTGTCGCGCACCACGCCCTTCGGCTGGCCGGTCGTGCCCGAGGTATAGAGGATATAGAGCGGATCGGTCGCCTTGACGGAAACGCAGGCCACCTCGACGCCGCGGTGGGAGGCCACCGCCGCCTCGAAATCCTCATCTCGGCCGCCGATGAGTTCTGCCCGAAGCTGCGGTCGCTGCAGCACCAGGCAGCGCTCCGGCTTCATTCGCGCAATCTCGATCGCCTGATCGACCAGCGGCTTATAGGCGACGACGCGGCCGGGCTCCAGCCCGCAGCTCGCGGTAATCACCAGCCTGGCGCCGCTGTCGTCGATACGCGCCGCAAGCTCGCTGGCGGCAAACCCGCCGAAAACGACGGAATGGACCGCACCGATACGAGCGCAGGCAAGCATGGAAAACACGGCCTGCGGCAGCATCGGCATATAAAGGATGACGCGGTCGCCTCTGGCGATGCCGAGCGCCAGCAGCATCGCCGCGATGGCCTTTACCTCGCCCAGTACCTCGTCATATGAGAACCGGCGCTTCTCGCCGGTCATGGCGCTGTCGAAGATGACAGCGGTCTCGCCGCCGCGGCCGGCCGTGACATGGCGGTCTAGGCAATTGTGACAGGTATTGGTTTCCGCTCCCGAGAACCAGCGGCCGTAAATGCCTTCATCAGGCGAAAACACCCGCTCCGGCGGCTTGAACCAGTCGATATCGGCACCGGCTTCGCGCCAGAAGGCTTCAGGATCGCGCTTCCAGGCCGCATAGGCCTGATCGTAGCCGTTCTGCATCTGCTCCTCCCCAGGAATGCAAGCCTCGATGTTAATCTAGGCACAGGGGAGGGGAACGGGAAGCCCGACCAAAGCAGCGTATCAGCGCGCTCCGAAAATAGCCGACCCGACGCGGACACTGGTGGCGCCGAAGGCGATCGCCGTCTCGTAATCGCCCGACATTCCCATGGAGAGTTTCTCGACGCCGCATTTCGATGCGAGCTTTGCCAGCAGGGCAAAATGCGGCCCGGGATTTTCCTCGGCCGGCGGAATGCACATCAAACCTTCGATGGAAAGACCGAGCTCGTCGCGGCAAAGTGTGAGGAAGGCCGGCGTGTCGTCAGGCGCAATGCCCGCCTTCTGCGGCTCGAGGCCGGTATTGACCTGGACGTAAAGTCTCGGTGTCTTGGTTTGCCGCTTCATCTCCTCGGCAAGGGCGCGGGCAATCTTTTCCCGATCGACGGTCTCGATCACGTCGAAAAGCGCCACCGCGTCCGCCGCCTTGTTCGATTGCAGCGGTCCGATCAGATGCAGCTCGATGTCGGGGTTCTCTGCCTTCAGTGCCGGCCATTTGCCTTGGCTTTCCTGCACCCGGTTCTCGCCGAAAATGCGCTGGCCGGCGTCGATCGCAGGGCGGATCGCCTCCGCCTCGAAGGTCTTCGACACCGCGACGAGCCGAACCGAGCCGGCCGGACGTCCCGCCGCGCGTTCCCCGGCGGCAATCCTCGACCGTACGTCGTTCAAGCGCTCTTGAAGTTCCATCGTTCTGCCTCGACATTTCAGCATGAGAGTGATGGCAATCAACTAGCCAGCCATTCTGTGCTTGCCAAGACCCGCTGCCGCGAAATCGCCCGGCCGGGACGAACATCGGGCGCTTGCAGCGCCTGCAAAACTTGACGCTACGGTGGTTTCGTGGTGAAGGTCTCGACCAACCTCCCCTGATTTTCCGGAATTGCGAATACAATGGCCACCGAACGTTACAATCCGCGCGATGCCGAGCCCCGCTGGCAGCAGAAATGGAATGAAGACAAGGTCTTCGAGACCGACAACGCCGATCCGCGCGAAAAATATTACGTCCTCGAAATGTTCCCCTATCCGTCGGGGCGCATCCATATGGGCCATGTCCGCAACTATGCCATGGGCGATGTCGTTGCACGTTACAAGCGTGCCCGCGGTTATAACGTGCTACATCCGATGGGCTGGGACGCTTTCGGCATGCCGGCGGAAAACGCTGCGATGGAGCGCGGCGTCCATCCCGCCTCCTGGACCTACCAGAACATCGCCTCGATGAAGGCGCAGCTGAAGGCCATGGGACTTTCCCTGGACTGGAGCCGCGAGTTCGCCACCTGCGACGTCGAATATTACCAGCACCAGCAGCATCTCTTCCTGGATTTCCTGGAAAAGGGACTGGTCTACCGCAAGCAGTCGAAGGTCAATTGGGATCCGGTCGACAACACCGTGCTCGCCAACGAACAGGTAATCGACGGCCGCGGCTGGCGTTCCGGCGCGCTGGTCGAACAGCGTGAACTGACGCAATGGTTCTTCAAGATCACCGATTTCAGCCAGGACTTGCTGGACGCGCTGGATACGCTCGACCAGTGGCCGGAAAAAGTTCGCCTGATGCAGAGGAACTGGATCGGCCGTTCCGAAGGTCTGACGGTGCGCTGGGAAATCGTGCCGGAAACGGCGCCGGCCGCCGAGACCGAGATCACCGTCTATACGACCCGGCCTGACACCCTGTTCGGCGCCTCCTTCCTGGCGATCGCCGCCGACCATCCGCTGGCCAAGGATGCGGCTGCAAAGAACGTCGAGATCGAGGCCTTCTGCGAGGAATGCCGTCGCGCCGGCACCTCGCTCGCCGCGCTGGAGACCGCCGAAAAAAAGGGCCTGGACACCGGTATCCGCGTCCGCCATCCGCTCGAGCCCTCCTGGGAGCTGCCCGTTTATATCGCCAATTTCGTGCTGATGGATTACGGCACGGGCGCAATCTTCGGCTGCCCTTCCGGCGACCAGCGCGACCTCGATTTCGCCCGCAAATACGGTCTACCGGTCGTGCCCGTCGTCATGCCCAGCGATGGCGACGCTGCGACCTTCTCCGTCGGCGATACGGCCTATGACGGCGATGGCGTAATGATCAATTCCCGCTTCCTCGACGGCAAGACGACGGAAGAGGCCTTCAATATTGTTGCCGACCGGTTGTCGGCAGCTTCGCTCGGCAATACGCCGGTGGCTGAGCGGAAGGTCAATTTCCGCCTGCGCGACTGGGGCATTTCGCGTCAGCGCTATTGGGGCTGCCCGATCCCGGTCATCCATTGCGATGCCTGCGGCGTCGTGCCGGTGCCGAAGAAGGATCTGCCGGTGAAACTGCCGGAAGACGTCACCTTCGACCAGCCGGGCAATCCGCTCGACCGCCATCCGACCTGGCGTCACGTCGCCTGCCCGCATTGCGGCAAGGATGCCCGCCGCGAAACCGATACGATGGATACCTTCGTCGATTCGAGCTGGTACTTCACCCGCTTTACCGCGCCGTGGGAAGCCGGGCCGACCGATCCTGAGGCGGCTAACCGTTGGCTGCCGGTTGATCAATATATTGGCGGCATTGAGCACGCGATCCTGCATCTGCTCTACTCGCGCTTCTTTACCCGCGCCATGCGCGAGACCGGACACGTCGCAGCGAGCGAACCCTTCAAGGGCCTGTTCACCCAGGGCATGGTGGTGCATGAGACCTACAGCCGCAATGCCGGCGCCGGCCGCGAATGGGTGGCTCCCGCCGATATCCGGATCGAGGAGATCGACGGCAAACGCCGCGCCCTGCTCTTGGCGACAGGCGAGGAGGTCGCCATCGGCTCGATCGAGAAGATGTCGAAGTCGAAGAAGAATGTCGTGGATCCTGACGATATCATCGCCTCCTATGGCGCCGATACCGCCCGCTTCTTCGTGCTATCCGACTCTCCGCCAGAGCGCGACGTCATCTGGTCGGAGGCGGGAGTCGAAGGTGCTCATCGTTTCACCCAGCGCCTGTGGCGGCTGATTTCCGAGGCGGCCGGCGCGCTCTCCACCGTTGCGGCCGCACCGGCAAGCGAGGGCGAGGCGCTAGCGATTTCGCAGGCCGCACACAAGACGCTGAAGGCCGTCCAGAACGATTACGACAAGCTCTGGTTCAACAAGGCCGTCGCCCGCATCTATGAGCTCGTCAATGCGCTCGCCGCGCCGCTGACGAGGGTTGCGGCAGGTGAAGGCGATATCGCTTATCGCGCCGCCGTGCGGGATGCGGCCGAGATTCTGATTCAGCTGGTCGCCCCGATGACGCCGCACCTTGCAGAAGAATGCTGGGCGACGCTCGGCAATACGGGGCTGCTTGCCCGCACCGGCTGGCCGCGTTTCGTCGAAGCACTCGTCGTTGAAAACGACGTTATCCTGCCCGTGCAGATCAACGGCAAGAAGCGCGCCGAATTGACAATTTCCCGCGATGCGGATCAGAATGCCGTCACCAACGCCGTGCTGGAACTGGATGCGGTGAAGAACGTGCTGAACGGTCAGGCACCGAAGAAGATCATCGTGGTTCCCCAAAGGATTGTGAACATTGTCGTCTGATATCGCCCGCAAGCTGGCTCGCCATGCCGGCATCGCCGTGATCCTTGCCGCCTCGGCGTTTCTGTCGGCCTGCCAGGTCCGGCCGCTTTATTCCGAGAGCTCGGGCGTGACCGAAAAGCTGTCCTCTGTCGGCTTTTCCGATGCATCCAGCCGCGTCGAACAGCAGGTCCGCAATCGGCTGATCTTCCTGGCGTCCCGCGGCGCCGGTGAGGCGGCAAATCCGCAATATCACGTCCAGATGCGCGCTAGCTCGACGGTCGCCGAAACGCTGCTCCAGCAGTCCGGCGATACCTCGCGCGCCGGCCGTGTCACCGTCACCGTCACCTATACGCTCAGCACTGTCGCCGACGGTCGCGTCATCAAGGCCGGCAGCCGCCAGGCGACGGCCCTGGTGGATTTCTCCGAGCAGGAATTTGCCAAGCAAAGGGCGATCCGAGATGCCGAGAACCGTGCGGCGGATCAGGCGGCGGAATTTGTAGGGGCCGATCTCGCGGCTGCCCTCAGCCGCTAAGGGGCGGATCCGATGGCGGAGATAAAGTCCCACGAGTTCGAGACCTTTCTGCAGAAATCGGCGCGGAACTACCGGATTTTCGTCATTTATGGGCCGGACCGGGGTCTGGTGTCCGAGCGCGCCGGCCAGCTCGCCGGCAGGACCGGCGTCGCGCTTGACGATCCTTTCTCCTTAACGAAACTCGATATCGCCGATTTGCAGAAGGATCCCGGGCGACTGGTTGACGAGGCCCAATCCATCGGGCTGTTCGGCGGCGAAAAACTCATATGGATCCGCGGCGCCGCTAACGAGAAATACCTCGTCGATTCCCTGGCGCTGCTGGCTGAAAAACCGCTTGAGGCCGCCTATCTGATCGTCGAGGCCGGCGATCTGAAAAAAGGATCGCTGTTGCGCAAGACCGCGGAAGCGGCGCGCGCCGTCATGACAGTGCCCTCTTACGCCGATGACAGCCGCGCCTTGAACGGCTTGATCGACGTCGAACTCGGGGCGGAAAAGCTTGGCATTACGCCGACGGCGCGGCAGGCGCTGATCGCGTTGATCGGCGGCGATCGTATCGCTTCACGCAATGAAGTGCGAAAGCTCGCCCTCTACTGCCGCGGCTTGGATACAGTCGAGGAACATCACGTGACCGAAATAATCGGCGATGCCAGCGCGATCTCCGTTGACGATGCCGTCGACGCCATTCTCGGTGGGAACCTCGACGGCTTCCTCCACGCTATGCAGAAGATCAGCAGTTCGAAAACCGCGATCTTTCTGGTGCTGCAGGCCTGCCTTAAGCAGTTTCAGCTTCTCGATACAATGCGTGCGGAGATGGACGAAAGACGCCTGCAGGCGCCGCAGGTGATGCAGACGATGGGACGGCATCTGCATTTTCGCCGTAAGCCCATCATCGAGCAGGCGCTTCGCCAGTGGACGGCGGAAAGCATCGCGCGTGAATCCAACCGCTTGCAGGCGGCGATCCTTCAGAGTCGTCGCCGGCAGGTGCTGGAAGACAGCGTTGCGATGCAAACCCTTCTCTCCACCACCCTGCAATCCGGCCGGAAATCGGCTTGATTATCGCCGTTCCAGCAACCGGCAGATTTCCTCAAGCTGCTCGAGCGACTTATAGGATATTTTGATCTGCCCACCGCTCGTCTTATGATTGATCGAGACCTCGAGGCCGAGGGCGTCGGAGAGCGTGCGCTCCAGCGCCAGAGTATCTGAATCTTTTTGATCACGTCGCAGGGCCGTCTGCTGCGGCACTGACTGCGCCTTGATGTTGTTCTGCGCCAGCTTTTCCGCATCACGCACCGACATGCCCTTGGCAACGATCGTGCGGGCAAGGCTTGCCGGATCGGGCGTCGAGACAAGCGCACGCGCATGGCCGGCCGAGAGACTGCCGGCGGCCAAGAGATCACGAACCGGATCAGGCAGCTTCAGCAAACGCAGCGAGTTGGCGACATGACTGCGGCTTTTGCCGATAATTTCGCCGAGATCATTCTGAGTGTAGCCATACTCTGCGATAAGCTGCTCGTAGCCCAATGCCTCTTCAAGAGGATTGAGATCCGCGCGCTGTACGTTTTCGACAATAGCAATCTCGAGCGCGGTCTTGTCGTCGACGTCACGAATAATGACGGGAATTTCGATCAGGCCGGCCAGCTGAGCGGCGCGCCAGCGTCGTTCGCCGGCGATGATCTCGTACCTGTCCTGCGACATTGTCCGCACCACGATCGGCTGAACGATGCCGTGCTGCCGAATGGAACTGGCGAGGTCGTGCAACTCGGTGTCATCGAAAAAACGACGTGGATTGCGGGGGTTGCGACTGACGAATTCGATCGGAATCATCCGGTCGGCGCTGACAGTTCGTTCAGCCTCCACCGGAACCGGCTGATCCATCTCGCCAATCAACGCCGCAAGCCCGCGGCCCAAACGTCTTTTCGATACATCGTCATTCATGGTCTAAACTCACCTAACCCCAGATAATCTTACGCGGCCAGTCTCTGGCGCTCGCGCTGAATGACTTCGGAGGCGAGCTGCAGATAGGCCTGGCTGCCCGCGCATTTCAGATCATAGAGAATTGCGGGCTTGCCGTATGATGGCGCCTCGGAGACCCGGACGTTGCGCGGGATTAACGTATGATAAACCTTCTCGCCGAGATGCGTCCGCACATCATTGACCACCTGTTGGGCAAGATTGTTGCGAGCATCAAACATTGTCAGGACGATGCCCTGGATATCCAGCCGAGGATTAACCGTCCGACGCACCTGGCTGACCGTTTCGAGCAACTGGCTCAGGCCCTCCAACGCGAAGAATTCGCATTGGAGCGGTACCAACACCGAATGGGCGGCCGCCATCGCATTCATCGTCAGCAGATTGAACGACGGCGGGCAATCCAGGAGAATATAAGAGAAACCCATGGCCTCGGGAGTGGACAGCGCTTTCCGCAATTTAAAGACGCGATCGCTCTGTTGCGAGATTTCCATCTCGATGCCGAGCAGATCCATGGTCGACGGTACGATGAAGAGGTTGGGAACGGCAGTTTCAAGCGTGACCTCGCTGATCTCACGTTCGCCGACCATCAGGTCATAGGAGGAAAGCTTGCGATCGCGGCGATCAATACCGAGGCCCGTGCTGGCATTGCCCTGCGGGTCGAGATCCACGATCAGGACACGCTCGCCAATGGCGGCGAGCGCCGTTGCCAGATTGATTGCAGTGGTCGTTTTGCCAACGCCACCCTTCTGATTTGCGATGGTGATTATCCGATGTCGTTCGCCAGCCATTGCCGCAATATCCGATCTGTTAAACCAAGCGCCGGAGATTCGATATTTCCAGAATAACGGATTCCTGCTCGACGGCGCTCTTATGTTCTACCAGATCGAATTCCCACCGGCCACGCGCTTCGTCGATTTCCCTCAGGAAATCCCGGCCTTTGTGAAAGAATCCACGACAATTTTCCTTTCCGAGCATCCACGGGGCCGCATAGCCGATAAGCCCGTCAAGGTCAGCTAGGGCTCTGGTAGAAATCGCACCACACTCGCCGATCTCGGCATGGCCTTCCTCAATTCTAATGGCATGGACGCTTCCGCGTGCCTCTGTCTCCCGCAGCGCGGTGCGCAGAAAAGCTGCCTTTTTGTGATTGCTCTCGATGAGATGCACCCATCCATCTTGCAGTTCCGCCAGGAAGATCGCGGTTATCACACCCGGGAAGCCGCCGCCGCTGCCGAGGTCGGCCCAGCGAATCGGCTCCGGGCAGATCTGGAAAATTTGGCTGCTGTCGGCAATGTGACGGTGCCAGAGATCATCGAGCGTCGAGGGCGCCACCAGATTGATCGTTTTGGCCCATTTTTGAAAGAGCGCCGCAAAGTGCTCAAGCCGTGCCTGTGTTTCACGTGAAACACGCAAACCGTTTAATTCCATTCTCAATGACTCTCAAATCTTGTGTCAGGCATTTTGGCGCCCGGAACCGTTCTGTCGACGCAGATGGACGAGCAGCAGCGCAATTGCGGCCGGGGTCATACCTTCGACAAGGGCCGCCTGTGCGACATTGAACGGACGAACTGTATTGAGTTTCGCCTTGAGCTCGTTCGACAGGCCGGAAAGCGCCGAATAATCAAAATCGGCCGGGATTCGCCGCTCCTCGTCGCGCTGCTGATCCGCGATCGCCGCCGCCTGCCGATCAAGGTAAACCGAATAGCCCGCCTCAATCTCCAGCGCCTCGGCGACCTTCGGCCGGACCGCCGCCAGCGACTCCGGCCAAACCTGCCGGAGGGCGGCAAAATCATAATCCGGGTAAGACAACAAATCATAGGCCGTCCGCCGCTGGCCGTCGAGATTGATATGCAAGCCGGCGCGCCGCGCTTGATTGGGCGTCAGGGTCAGCGACATCAGCAACGACCGACCGGCGTCAACCTCGAGCTGATAGGCCGTGAATCGCTGTGTGCGCCCGCTGCTCACGCAACCGAGCTGCATACCGAGGGGCGTCAGCCGGACATCGGCATTATCGGCCCGCAGCGTAAGCCGGTATTCGGCGCGCGACGTAAACATCCGGTACGGTTCCGTAACGCCGCGCGAAGTGAGATCGTCGATCATCACCCCGATATAGGAGTTCGTCCGGCTAAAATGGAACGGATCCGAATCGGTGCTTCGCAGCGCCGCATTCAGGCCCGCAGCCAGTCCCTGCGCCGCTGCCTCTTCATACCCCGTGGTGCCGTTGATCTGGCCGGCGAGAAAGAGACCGCTCAAACGTTTGACTTCCAGCGACGGCGTCAGCTCCCTCGGGTCGACATGATCATACTCAATCGCATAACCTGGCTGGAGGAGCCTCGCCGCTTCCAGCCCGGGAATGGTCTTTATAAAATCCGCTTGGACCTCGGCGGGCAGGGAGGTGGAAATGCCATTCGGATAGACCGTGTCGTCGTCGAGGCCTTCCGGCTCAAGAAAGACTTGATGGCCATCCCGCTCGCCGAACTTGACCAGCTTGTCCTCGATGGACGGGCAGTAGCGAGGCCCAACGCCTTCGATTTGCCCGGAATACATGGCCGAGCGCTTGATGTTGTCGATAATGATCCGATGTGTCGCCTCAGTTGTCCTGGTGACGCCGCATTCGATCTGCCTGGTCGTGATCGAATCCGTCATGAAGGAAAAGGGCACAAGGTCCTCATCCGCGCCTTGCCGTCCAACGGATTGCCAATCGATCGTCTTGCCATCCAGCCGGGCCGGCGTACCAGTCTTCAATCGCCCTAGGCGCAGTCCCAGCCTGCCCAAGGTCGCCGACAATCCGAGCGACGGGGGTTCGCCGACGCGGCCGGCGGGTGTCTTATCCGAACCGATATGGATGAGACCACGCAAGAAAGTACCGGTCGTCAGTACCACAGCCGGTGCTATCAGCAGCCGGCCGTCCTTCATGATCACCCCGGCAACGCGGTTATCGACGACGTCGAGATCGAATGCATCGCCCTCGATGATATCGAGGCCCGGTGTCGCCTCGATCGCAGCCAGCATCGCCAATCGATAGAGCTTTCTATCGGCCTGCGTTCGCGGACCGCGGACCGCCGCACCTTTCTTCCGGTTCAGCATTCTGAACTGAATGCCGGCGGCGTCGGCGATGCGGCCCATCAGCCCATCCATCGCGTCGATCTCGCGAACCAGATGCCCCTTGCCGAGCCCGCCAATGGCCGGATTGCAGGACATGACCCCAATTGTGTCTCGCCTGTGGGTGACCAAGGCGGTCCTCGCACCAAGGCGCGCAGCTGCGCTGGCAGCCTCCGACCCCGCATGGCCCCCGCCGATCACAATCACATCATAGACATTGCCGATCATCTCAAACTCCAACTCGGCCGCAGTTTCACGTGAAACTCCGGGCAGCGCAGCCTCACGAAGGTTTCACGTGAATCACTTGCCGATACAAAATTCCGAGAAGATTACGTCGAGCAGCTGCTCGACATCCACCCGCCCGGTAATTCGACCCAAATATTCCGCAGCCAGGCGAAGCTGTTCGGTGCGCAGCTCCAAATTCGCGCTACCCTGCGAGATCGCAGCATCGACCGCCGCCAAACATTTCGCCTGCGAATCCTTATGCCGCAGACGGCTCGGGATCGCCAGAGACAAGCCGCCATAGCGCTCTTTGACGACGCGGCCGATCAAATCCCGCAATTCCGGTAAACCTTCGCCGGTCATCGTCGAAATCTGCAGATCATATCGATCGGAACCAGTCTCGATCAAATCCTTCTTCGTTCCGACCGTAACATGCGGCAAAGCCTGCTCCAAGTCGGCAGGGATGATGGGATCGCTCATATCGACCAGCAGCAGCACAAGATCGGCATCGCGGAGTGCGATCCGCGCGCGGCGTACCCCCTCTATCTCTACCCGGTCCTCCGCCTCACGCAGACCGGCGGTGTCATAGAGTTTGACCAGATAACCGTCAATATCGAGATCAACGTGTAGGACATCGCGGGTGGTGCCGGCAATATCGGTGACGATGGCGACCTCACGTTTGGCCAGAGCGTTCATCAGGCTTGATTTTCCGGCATTCGGGGCGCCGGCGATCACCACCTTGAAACCATCCCTGATGATCTCACCGGCCGACGCGGCTTCCAAATGCAGCGCGATCTCGTGACGCAGCCGCGCCATGTCGGCCCAAACCATATCCGACACGGAACCTGGAACATCGTCCTCGTCAGGAAAGTCGAGCTCGGCCTCGATCAAGGCGCGCGAGCGGGTTAATCGTTCCGCCCACGAATCGTAGATCGCCGAGACCCCGCCGGCGCTCTGTTCAACGGCGAGGCGGCGCTGCATTTCGGTTTCGGCGCCGATGAGATCGGCGAGCCCCTCGATTTCGACAAGATCGAGCTTGCCGTTTTCGAAGGCCCGTCGTGAAAACTCGCCTTCGATCGCCATGCGCACGCCTGGAATATCGCCAAGTTCCCGAAACAGTGCCGCCAGCACGGCTTTGCTGCCATGAATCTGCAACTCGGCGGCATCCTCGCCGGTGAAGGAATGGGGCCCGGGAAAAAACAGCACCAGACCACTGTCGATTGGCTGATCGTAACGAGTCCGAATCGTTCGGTAAGACGCCATTCGAGCGACCGGCACGGACCCGACCAGCTGGACCAATATCTTTCTCGTCAGCGGACCGCTGACGCGAATGACTGAAACACCCGAGGGCGGAGCACCGCTCGAGAGCGCATAGATAGTGTCATTCAGCATGGCCAGCATCCGATTGTCAGTTCGAGCCCGAATCAATTCCTCTTAAACAAAAAGCTGGCGACATCGAGACGATGCGCCAGCTCAGACAGAGTGAATCCGGCTAAGGATCAGGTATTCATCGAGTCGAAGAAGTCGGAATTGTTCTTCGTCTGCTTGAGTTTGTCGATCAGGAATTCGATCGCGTCGGTGGTCCCCATCGGCGCGAGAATACGGCGGAGAACGAATATCTTCTGCAGATCCTGACGCGGAACAAGAAGATCCTCCTTGCGCGTGCCAGACTTGAGGATATCCATCGCCGGGAAGATGCGCTTGTCGGCGACCTTACGGTCGAGGACGATTTCCGAGTTGCCGGTACCCTTGAACTCTTCGAAGATGACTTCGTCCATGCGGCTGCCGGTATCGATCAGCGCCGTGGCGATGATCGTCAGCGAACCGCCTTCTTCGATATTACGCGCGGCGCCGAAAAAGCGCTTCGGTCGCTGCAGAGCGTTGGCGTCGACACCGCCGGTCAGAACCTTGCCGGATGAGGGGACGACCGTGTTGTAAGCGCGGCCGAGGCGCGTGATCGAATCGAGCAGAATGACGACATCACGGCCGTGCTCGACAAGGCGCTTGGCCTTTTCGATGACCATTTCGGCCACCTGGACGTGACGCACCGCCGGTTCGTCGAAGGTCGAGGAAATGACCTCGCCGCGGACGGAACGCTGCATGTCGGTCACTTCCTCCGGACGTTCGTCGATTAGAAGGACGATGAGATAGCATTCCGGATGGTTAGCGGTGATCGAATGGGCGATGTTCTGAAGAAGGACGGTCTTACCGGTGCGCGGCGGCGCGACGATCAATCCGCGCTGGCCCTTGCCGAGCGGCGCCACCAGGTCGATGACGCGGGGCGACAGGTCCTTGGAGGTCGGATTATCGAGTTCCATCTTGAAGCGCTCATTCGGATAGAGCGGCGTCAGATTGTCGAAATGAACCTTGTGACGGATCTTTTCCGGATCGTCGAAATTGATGGTGTTGACCTTGAGCAGCGCGAAGTAGCGCTCGCCTTCCTTCGGTCCGCGGATCGGTCCCTCGACCGTGTCGCCTGTCTTCAAAGAGAAACGGCGGATCTGCGACGGCGAGATATAAATATCGTCAGGGCCAGGCAGGTAGTTGGCGTTTGCCGAGCGCAGGAAGCCAAAGCCGTCCTGCAGCACTTCGACCACCCCTTCGCCGATGATCTCCACATCCTGGCTGGCCAGCATCTTGAGGATGGCAAACATCAATTCCTGTTTGCGCATCGTGCTTGCATTCTCGACCTCGAGCGATTCGGCGAAAGCCAGAAGATCCGTCGGGGATTTGCTCTTAAGTTCCTGAAGCTTCATTTCAGCCATGAAGTGACCAATACTCTTTTCAATTTCGAAGGGGAAAGGCGATGTTGGGTCGTATTCGGTACTGCGAA
The DNA here is from genome assembly GCF_017357225.1 of Rhizobium binae. NCBI lineage: Bacteria > Pseudomonadati > Pseudomonadota > Alphaproteobacteria > Hyphomicrobiales > Rhizobiaceae > Rhizobium > Rhizobium binae. Next base: position 4,515,975 of record NZ_CP071604.1, read on the forward strand.
AGGGGCTCGCAGACGACTGAACTCTTCACACATGCCACGTAGATGAGATGCGCGGAAAATAGCGAGTCGCAATCGCCGCCGCAAGGGGGCTGATTAAAATGAAGCAAATTTAACCCGAGGAAAATTTTCCTCAGAACGGCTTCACGACGACGAGGATGACGATCAGGATCATCAGCAGTGTCGGCGCCTCGTTCATGAACCGCCAATAGCGGGCGGAACGGCGATTTTCATCCCGCTCGAAAGCCTTTACGGCGCGGCTGAAAAACACATGAACACCGGTCAGCAGTACGACCAGACCGATCTTCGCGTGCAGCCAGCCGCCCTGGAAACCATAGACCGACCAGGCAAGGTAGAGGCCGAAAATCCAGGTCAGCATCATCGCCGGCGTCATGATGATCCGCAGCAGCCGGAGCTCCATCACCTTGAAGGTTTCCGACTGCACGGAACCCGGCTCGGCGTCGGTATGGTAGATGAACAGCCGCGGCATATAAAACAATCCAGCCATCCAGGAAATGACCGCGATGATGTGGAGCGCCTTGATCCAGAGATAGAGATTGTCCGGGTTCCAGGCAAAAAGCCCGACCGCCATCAGCGCGAAGAAGGCCAGCGCAAAATGCGCGCGACGCCGGGCGTAGGCGCCCGGTGTCCGATCCGTCTGCTTCTCCATCGTCACGTCAGGCCCCGCACGCGATCGACCAGCACACGCACATGTTCGGGGTCGGCCTGCGGCGTGATGCCATGACCGAGATTGAAAATCAGCGGCCCATGGCCGAGATGCTGGAGAATATCGTCGATGCCTTCCTCCAGCGCCCTGCCGCCGGCAACGACGCGCATCGGATCGAGGTTGCCCTGCACCGGCCCGTCCTTCTGAAGTTCGGCGGCAAAGGCCAATGGGACCGACCAGTCGAGGCCGATCGCATCGGCGCCGGTCTTCTGACGATAGGTTTTCAGCTGATAGCCGGCGCCCTTGGCGAAGGCGATGATGCGCGCATGCGGCCGCTGCGATTTGATCGACGCCATCATCCGCGCAACCGGCCTGATCGCGAAGGCTTCGAACTCCTTCTCCCCGAGAACCCCAGCCCAGGAATCGAAGATCTGCACGGCGTCGGCGCCGGCATCGATCTGGGCGACGAGGTAGTCTGTCGATACGTCAGCCAGCAGCATCAGCAGACGCTCGAAGGCGTGGGGATATTTGTAGGCGAAGAGACGGGCAGGGGCCTGATCCGGCGTGCCGTGCCCGGCGATCATATAGGTCGCAACCGTCCAGGGCGCGCCACAGAAGCCGAGCAGCGTCGTTTCTGCCGGCAACGCCTCGCGCAACCGTCGCACCGTTTCCAGAACCGGTCTGAGATAATCGACGACCTCTTCCCCATTCAATCTCGCGATCCCGGCTTCATCGATCGGATCCATCTCAGGCCCGTGTCCTTCGGTGAACCGGACATTCCGTTTCATTGCATCGGGGATGACCAGAATATCGGAAAACAGGATGGCCGCATCGAAGCCATAGCGGCGGATCGGCTGTAGCGTCACCTCGACGGCGTAATCGGGCGTGTAGCAGAGATCGAGAAAACTTCCGGCCTTTGCCCGAGTCTCTCGATATTCCGGCAGATAACGCCCCGCCTGCCTCAT